>NZ_DDFB01000064.1:0-15339 GCF_002336885.1 Novosphingobium sp. UBA1939
GAAGACATCTACAAGACCGACGCCAAGGTGAAGGAACTTCTGCCCGACAACGCACACCTGCACCGCTGGCTCGACATGGCGCGCGAACGCATCCACTTCCAGGGCCTACCGGCGCGCATCTGCTGGGTCGGCCTCGGCGACCGGCACCGGCTGGGCCTGGCCTTCAACGAGATGGTCGCGAAGGGCGAACTCAAGGCGCCGGTGGTAATCGGCCGCGATCATCTCGATTCCGGATCGGTCGCCAGCCCCAACCGCGAAACCGAAGCCATGCGCGATGGATCGGATGCGGTATCGGACTGGCCGCTGCTCAACGCCCTGCTCAACACCGCCAGCGGCGCAACCTGGGTATCGCTGCACCACGGCGGCGGCGTGGGCATGGGCTTTTCCCAGCATTCGGGCATGGTGATCGTGGCCGACGGCACCGATGCGGCGGCCCGCCGCCTCGAGCGGGTGCTGTGGAACGATCCGGCGACGGGCGTGATGCGCCATGCCGATGCAGGCTATGACATCGCGCTGGATTGCGCGCGCGAAAAGGGGCTGGATCTGCCCGGTATCCTAAGCTGATCGCCAGCCGCTGTAGTTGCAGAAAAGCCTCCCGGCGCAGGGCATCGGGAGGCTTTTCTGTGTTCGGCACGCGCCAACCGGGTGGCACGCGAAATCAGAACGGCAGCTTGAAGCCCGGCGGGATACCCGCTGCCATCTGCACTTTCTGCATTTCCTCCGCCGCGGCGGCATCCGCCTTGCCGCGCGCATCGTTGAATGCGGCGGCGATCAGGTCTTCGAGAATGCCCTTCTCCGAAGGAGCAAGCAGGCTTTCATCGAGCGATACGCCGATCACGCGGCCCTTGGCCGACGCCTTGATCCTGACCAGCCCGCCACCGGCCGCGCCTTCCACCTCGATCGCGTCCAGCTTGGACTGCGCATCTTCCATCTGCTTCTGGATGGTCTGCGCCGCCTGCTGCGCGGCCTGAATCATTTCTTCCATGGACTTCACGCGTGTCTGCTCCGACTCTGGCCCCAAGGCCGTGCCTGATGCTCTCTCGAGCTGTCTTCATCGATGATCTTCGCGTCAGGAAACGCGGCGAACGCGGCCTTGACCAACGGGTCTTCCAGCATGGCCTGATGGGCCTGCTGCTGATGAGCCGTTTTGGTTTCCTCAAGGCTGGGCTGCGCCTCACCACTGGAAACGGCGTCGTCGCGCTCCACCTGCCATGGCTCGCCGGTCGCGTGCTGCAGCGCCTTGCGGATGTCGGCCGAAGGATCGCCCGGCAGCCCCGGCGCCAACTGATAACGCAGATACCCTGCGCGCAACTCGATCACCCGCACGGACAGCCGCATCGACGATCCGACCAGCGGCGCGTGATGCTCCACTTGCTCGACCAGTTCCGCCCAGTCCAGCGCCACGGGCACCGGTGCGGGAACATGCATGGCCGGGGAACCGCCGCCGCTTCCATCGCCGTTTTCGCCAGCCGGCGCGGCCGCCATCACCACCGGGCGTGAGGCGATGTCCTCCATCTTCTTCACCAGCGATCCCGGATCGGGCATGTCGGCCGCATGAAGCACGCGCAGCAGCGCCATCTGCGCCGCCACCAGCGGGTCCGGCGCGGTCTTCACTTCCTCGTAACCCTTGAGCAGCAGTTGCCACAGCCGATGGAGCTGCCCCGCCGCCAGGTCCCTGGCCCAACCCTCGATCGCGGCGCGCTCCTCGGGCGATCGGGTGTCGGAACCCGAACCGCCGATCTGCGCTACTGTCACCTTGTGAACGATGTCCATTTGCGCGCGCATCATCGCAATCGGCTCGATGCCCAGCGCGTATTGCTGCGCCACTTCCTCCAGCAGCGCGCCACCGTCGCCCCCCAGCACGGCGGCGAACAGGCGGCGTTGCATGGTCTTGTCGGCAAGGCCCAGCATCTCGCGAACCTGCTCGGCGGTGACGACGGTCGCCTCGCCGCCGCCCGCAAGATCCGCGTGGCTGATCGCCTGATCGAGGATCGACAACCCGTCACGCACCGAACCCTCAGCCGCCGTGGCGATCATCGCCAGCGCCTCGTCCTCGGCCTCGACGCCTTCCTTGCCGCAGATCATGGCGAAATGGCTGGCCAGCAGCGGCGCGGGAATACGCTTGAGATCGAACCGCTGGCAGCGCGACAGCACGGTGACGGGCAGCTTGTCCACCTCGGTCGTGGCGAACAGGAACTTCACATGCGCCGGCGGCTCCTCCAGCGTCTTGAGCAGCGCGTTGAACGCGTTGCGCGAGAGCATGTGAACTTCGTCGATGATATAGATCTTGTAGCGCGCCGAAACGGCGGCATAGCGCACCGCCTCGATGATCTCGCGCACGTCGTCCACGCCGGTATGGCTGGCGGCGTCCATCTCGATCACGTCGATGTGCCGCCCTTCGGCGATGGCCACGCAAGGCTCGCACTGGCCACAGGGGTCGATCGTCGGCCCGCCCTGCCCGTCCGGCCCGATGCAGTTGAGCGCCTTGGCGATAAGGCGCGCGGTGGACGTCTTGCCCACCCCGCGCACGCCGGTCATCAGGAAGGCATGGGCCAGCCGGCCGCGCTTGATCGCGTTGGCCAGCGTCTGCACCATCGCGTCCTGCCCGATCAGTTCGGCAAAGGTCTGCGACCGGTACTTGCGCGCCAGCACGCGATAGGGCTGCACATCGCCGCCCGTTGTCGAAGGCGGCGCGGGCTTCGGCGGCGGCGGCATGTCCAGGCCAAGACCGAGCGCGTCCTCGGGCATATCGGGATCGCGTTCGGTCGGCGTATCGTTGCCAAAGATGTCGGTTGAATCGACCATGATGACCCTAGGTAGGCGCTGCCGCGCGGAATGTCGATTTGCACCACATCAGAATGCAGCGAATTGACACGTCAGTTTCACCATGAAACCAATCGCGCATGAACGCCATTCAACCCGGCCGCTTCACCGCCAACCACGCCGGCCCGCTGGTCGTGTTCGCCATCGGCATGCGCATCAACCGCTTCTGGCGCTTCGGGAAATGGTTGCCGGTGATCCGCGCGATGCGGCCCATGCTGGCCGAGCTTTCCGCGAATCCGGACAGTGGCTTCCTGGGCGCCGAATACCTTCTGCGTGGCCCGCGCACGGTCATGCTGCTGCAGTACTGGCGCGATTTCGACAGTCTGGAAGCCTATGCGCGTGATCGCGATCGGGCGCATTGGCCGGCCTGGACCGCCTTCAACAAGGCCGTCGGCGCTGATGGCACGGTGGGCATTTTCCATGAAACCTACGTCGTTCCGGCAGGCGGGCACGAAACCGTCTATGCCAACATGCCGCCGTTCGGGCTGGGCAAGGTGGCTGGCACGATTCCCGCCACGGGATCGCGCAACGAAGCGCGCTCGCGCCTGAAGGCGGCGGTATCGGACGACTGAAATGTGCGAGGGAAGGAGCCGGGCGACCCGCCGCTATCCGTTGTGGCTGCTTCCTTCCGGACCTGACCAGGTTGGCGAACGCTAACGTCCACCCGACTCCCGGTGGGGCATATGGAGACAAGGCAGCCGTTTGTCCAGCCTTGCGGCCGGACGGGGCGGATCAACGGAAATTGTCGGCGTAGCTCTGCAGCTTCAGCTTGCGCGGCGGGGTCGGCGTGACGTGCGCCTCGATGCCGTAGCGATCGGCATAGGCCTTCGCTTCCACTTCCGAACCGAAGCGCAGCACCACCTGCTGCTGCGTATCGCCGGAGCCGGTCCAGCCCATCAGCGGATCGGGCCGCTTGGCTTCGGCCGGTTCGAATTCGAGAAGCCAGTCGGCGGTCCGGGCCTTGCCGGACTGCATGGCGTTTTTCGGGCGCTGATAGATGCGTGCAGGCATGGGCTGCGCTTTCGGTCGAATCGTTGCCAGAATCAAGAGAGACTTTCCGCGCACCCCGCCAAAGGTGGCTGCGAACGCAGGATCGGGCCATCATCAGGATCGCCGCGAAGCCTCGAACGCGTTCTTGGTCTTGAGGCTCGGGTCTTCGGCCCACGGCTCGTCGGGCCAGCGGTGCCGGGGATAACGGCCTTTCATGTCCTTCACCACATCGCGCCAGCTTCCGCGCCAGAACGCGGGCAGATCGGCCGTCGTCTGGATCGGCCGTCCGGCGGGCGAGGTCAGGCTCAGCAGCAGCGGCCTTGCCGGCTGGCCGATCACGGGATGCCGGTCCAGCCCGAACAGTGCCTGCACTCGCAGTTCCACGGTCGGGCCGCCCTCGTGCGCGTAATCGATGGCGTGGCTGGTTCCGGCTGGCGAGCGATACTCGGCCGGAGCCAGCCGGTCGAGTGTCTGCCGCTCGTTCCAGTCCAGCCGGTTTGCCAACGCATCGTGCAGCTTGCCGGCGGGGATGGAAAAGTCACGCCTTCCCGCCAGCAACGGCCCGAGCCATTCGTCCAGCCCGTCCAGCAAGGCCGCTTCCGAGAGCGCCGTAAGCCCGGCATGGCGCGCGCGTTCGAGCAGCGCCCTGGCCCCTCCCCCCAGCGGCAGCAAGCCGAGCCCCGAACGCCGCACCTGATCGAGCAGGAGCGCGGCCACCGCATCCGGATCGGGCGAAGGATCGGGCACCCGCGCCAGCACGATCGCGCCGAGCCGCCGCTCCAGCCGCGCCTCGACACGGGCCTCGGCCTCGTTCCACGTCAGGGCGTGGCGCGCTTCCAGCCGGTGCGGCAGCCAGCGGGTAATGTCCGCTTCGTCCAGCGCCAGCGCGGCCATGATCCGCGCGCCTTTGGCTTCGCCCTGCGCATCGCCGATCACCAGCCATTCGGCGGTGGCGAGCGGCGATGCGGGATCGAGCCGATAGCCGCGGCCCCCGGAGGACAGCCATTCCTCTCCGCTGGCGGACCGGCGGCGGGCGATGCGATCGGGGAAGGCTTCCGCGAGAAGCACGCCCGGGGGCAGAGCTTGCCCGCGTCCATCGGCAGGTTCGGAGCCGGTGGACGAAGAGACGCGCTCCGCCATCTCCGCCCAGCGCGCCGCCAGTTTGCGCGATGCCTCCGCCCGGCCGCCGCGTTCGCCGTTCCAGCGATCGAGCCGTCGCGCCAGATCCTCGCCCTTTCCGCCAAGGCCGCGCTCCTGCAACAGCAGCGCCAGCCGCGCCGCCTCCCGCGCCGCGCCGCGCCTGGCGGCAAAGACGAGCATATGGGCCAGCGCTGGCTCCATTGGCAGCTTCGCCAAGGCGCGGCCGTGCGTGGTGATCCGGTTGTCGGCATCGAGTGCGCCCAGCGCCCGCAACTGCGCCTGCGCGGCGGCCATCGCCGGCACCGGCGGCGGATCGATCCAGGCCATGCCGGCCGGATCACCCGCGCCCCATTGCGCCAGCGTAAGCGCCAGCGGCGCCAGATCGGAAGTGAGGATTTCCGGCGGATCGAAGGTCGGCCGCCCGGCATGGGCGGCTTCTTCCCACAAGCGATAGGCCACGCCCGGCCCCTGCCGCGCCGCGCGGCCCGCACGCTGCGCCGCGGCAGCCTGGCTGGCACGGTGAGTCACCAGCCGCGTGACACCGGCGGTCTTGTCGAACTCGGCCCGGCGCGAAAGGCCGGCATCGACCACCACTGAAACCCCGTCCAGCGTCAGGCTGGTTTCGGCGATGGCGGTGGCAAGCACGATCCTGCGGCGGCCCCCGGCATCGCGCCGTATGGCGGTGCGCTGCCCCGCCGGCTCCACCTGCCCGTGGAGCGGCAGCACGAGCGCTTGCGGCAGGCGATCCGCGAGCAGATCAGCGGCGCGCTCGATGTCGCGCACGCCGGGCAGGAAGGCCAGGATATCCCCCTGTTCGCTGCGCCATGCCTCGCCGATGGCGGAGGCCATGGCCTGTTCCAGCCGCAGGTCCGGCCGCGCGCCCAGCCAGCGGATAGCCAGCGGGAATGCCTTCCCTTCGCTTTCGATCACGGGCGCATTGCCCAGCAGGCCTGCAAAGCGCGCGCCGTCGATCGTGGCGGACATGACGATCAGGCGCAGGTCTTCCCGCAACACCGCCTGCGATTCGATCGCCAGCGCCAGCCCCAGATCGCTGTCGAGATGGCGCTCGTGCGCTTCGTCGAACAGCACGGCGGAAACCCCCTTCAGGTCGGGATCCCCAAGGATCGTCGCCACGAAGATCGCCTCGGTCATGACGAGGATGCGGGTCCGGGCAGAACGCCGGCTATCGAGGCGGGTGAGATACCCTACGGTTTCGCCGGGCTGTTCGCCCAGCAGCTCGGCCATGCGCTCGGCGGCCGCGCGCGCTGCGACGCGACGGGGCGAAAGCAGGATCACCGTGCCCTTGCACCACGGCTCACCAAGCAGCGCGGGGGCGACGGATGTCGTTTTGCCCGCGCCCGGCGGCGCGATCAGCACGGCGGACGGCTGCGCGCGCAAGGCGGCAAGCAGGTCCGGCAGGACGGCGTGGATCGGCAGGTCGGTCACGCCGGTTCCCTAGGCGGCAATCGCGGCCCAGGGAACCGGGTACGTCAATGGCGGCTCGCCAGTTCCGAATTGAGCCACAGCGCCACCAGCGTCGCCAGCGCGCCCGACAGCAGATAAGCGCCCGAAGCGAGCAGCCCGCCCTGCGCGGCCAGCCACAACGCCACCAGGGGGGCGAACCCCGCGCCGAACAACCACGCCAGATCGCTCGTCAGCGCCGAACCGGTATAACGATGGCGCGTGGCGAAGTTCGACGAGACCGCGCCCGACGATTGCCCGAAGGCCAGTCCCAGCAGGATGAAGCCCAGCACCATGAAGGCGATCTCGCCGCCCTCACCCAGCCCCAGCAATTGCGGCGCGAACCCGCTGAACACGGCGATCGCCGCGGCCGAAACCACCAGCAGGCGGCGGCGCCCGATGCGGTCGGCCAGCAGGCCCGACGCGATGATTGCCAGCACGCCGATCGCCGCCGCGCCGGCTTCGATCAGCAGGAAGCTGGTCGGCTGTTCGGGCGTGAACAGCAGTACCCACGACAGCGGAAACACGGTGACCATGTGAAACAGCGCGAAGCTCGCCAGCGGGGCGAACACCCCGATCGCGACCGTCCGCCATTCGCGCGAGACTGTCTCCAGCACCGGCGCGGCCTGAAGATCGCGCGATTCGTACAACCGCCGGAACTCGGGCGTCGCCACCATGCGCAGCCGCGCGAACAGGGCAACGACGTTGATCGCGAAGGCGACGAAGAACGGATAGCGCCAGCCCCATTCAAGGAAATCGGCGATGGACAGCGATGCGGTGAAGAACGCGAACAGCAGGCTCGCCACGATCAGGCCCAGCGGCGCGCCAAGTTGCGGGATCATCGCATACCAGCCGCGCCGGTTCTCGGGCGCGTTGAGCGCCAGCAGCGAGGCCAGGCCATCCCAGGTGCCGCCCAGCGCGAAGCCCTGCCCCAGCCGGAACAGCGCCAGCAGCCAGATCGCCCGCGCGCCCAGTGTCTCATAGCCGGGCAGGAAGGCAATCGCGGCGGTCGATCCGCCCAGCAGGAACAGGGCGATCGTCAGCTTCGCCTCGCGCCCCAGCATGCGGTCGACGGCCATGAACGCCACCGACCCCACCGGACGGGCCAGAAAGGCCAGCGCAAACAGCGAGAACGACCACAGCATCGCCTGAAGCGGGGGAGCGAAGGGGAAAAAGACCTTCGGGAACACCAGCACCGAAGCGATCGCATAGACGAAGAAATCGAAGAATTCGGACGTGCGACCGATGATCACGCCGATGGCGATGTCGCCCGGCGAAACGGCGTGACCGGCATGCCCGCGCGGGCCTTGCCCCGCCATGCCGTTATCGAAGGGAACTGCAGTCATGTCAGGCACCTCGTTCGTGCCCGTTGCGGGCTTCACCCCGGTCTGTTCCGACCGTTGAGGACAAGGTTTCACTGTCATTGATCCGCGTCAAGGCGCGGGTGGGACAAATTGTCCAATCGAACGCACCGTCCGGCGGGCCTAGTCCGCGCGCCATGCCAGCGATCCCCCCGTCCCTCTGGCGCCTCGCGCGCGGTGCCGTCGTCCTCCCGCTTGCTGCCCTCCTCTCCGGCTGCGACTGGGTCGTTCTCAATCCCTCGGGCGATATCGCGCAACAGCAGGCGCATCTGGTGATCGTCGCCACGGCGCTGATGCTGCTGATCATCGTGCCGGTCATGGTGCTGACGGTCGCCTTCGCCTGGCGTTACCGTTCATCCAACACCGCGGCGACCTACGCGCCCGAATGGCACCATTCCACCAAGCTGGAACTGGTGATCTGGTCGGCGCCGCTGATGATCATCATCGCGCTGGGGTCGATCACCTGGGTCACGACTCATACGCTCGATCCCTACCGCCCGCTGTCGCGCATAGACGCCGCCCGGCCCCTTCCCGCAGGTACGAAGCCGCTGGAAGTGCAGGTCGTCGCGCTCGACTGGAAGTGGCTGTTCATCTACCCCGAACAGAAGATCGCTACCGTCAACGATCTGGTCCTGCCGGTGGATCGCCCGGTGCAATTCCGCCTGACCGCGTCGTCCGTGATGAACTCGTTCTACGTGCCCGCACTCGCCGGCCAGATATATGCCATGCCGGGCATGGAAACGAAGCTCCATGCCGTGCTCAACCGGATGGGCTCGTTCCAGGGCTTTTCCGCGCAGTACAGCGGCGCCGGCTTCTCCAAGATGCGTTTCGTGACGCGCGGCGTATCCGCGGGCGATTTCGACGCCTGGGCCGCCGGCATCCGCAAGGGTGCCGACGCGCTGGACCGCACGGCCTACCTGAAGCTCGAACAGCCGAGCGAGAAAGAACCGGTCCGCCACTTCGCCAACGTCGATCCGGCGCTGTTCGACGCGGCCGTCAACCTCTGCGTCCGCCCCGGCAAGATGTGCGTGAACCAGATGATGGCGATCGACGCCGAAGGCGGCACCGGCCGCGCCGGGCAGTTCAACCTTGCCGCGCTGACCTACGACAAGTTCGGTCGCGAACAGGTGTTGCCCGTGCTTCCCGGTCGCCAGCCCAGCGGCGCGCAACTGTTCGTCAACGCGAATGCCTATTGCGCCGGCAAGGGACCGCTGAAGGAGGCACCGCCCCAACAGCCGGCCAGCCGCACCCTCTCCCTCGCCGCTCCGGCGTCCTCCCCCGTTTCCTGATCGCGGACACTGATCCATGACACCTGCCGAACCACACTGGTCGTTCCTGCTCGGGCGCCTCGGCCCCGATGCGATCCCGACCGAGCCGATCGTGCTCGCCACGTTCGCGGTCGTCGCGCTGGGCGGCGTCGCGCTGCTGGCGGCGCTCACCTATTTCCGCCTGTGGGGCTATCTCTGGAAAGAGTGGTTCACCAGCGTGGATCACAAGAAGATCGGCATCATGTACATGGTGCTGGGCCTCGTCATGTTCCTGCGCGGCTTTGCCGACGCGCTGATGATGCGCATCCAGCAGGCGATCGCGTTCAACGGATCGGAAGGCTATCTCAACGCGCACCACTACGATCAGATATTCACCGCGCACGGCGTGATCATGATCTTCTTTGTGGCCATGCCGTTCGTGACCGGGCTGATGAACTACGTGGTGCCGCTGCAGATCGGCGCGCGCGACGTCTCGTTCCCGTTCCTCAACAACTTCAGCTTCTGGATGACCGCCAGCGGCGCTGCGCTGGTGATGGCCTCGCTGTTCGTCGGGGAATTCGCGCAGACCGGGTGGCTGGCCTATCCGCCGCTCTCCGGCCTTGCCTACAGCCCCAACGTCGGCGTCGATTACTACATCTGGTCGCTGCAGATCGCGGGCGTGGGCACCACGCTGTCGGGGATCAACCTGATCGCCACGATCGTGAAGATGCGCGCGCCCGGCATGACGATGATGCGGATGCCGGTGTTCACCTGGACCTCGCTGTGCACCAACGTGCTGATCGTGGCGTCCTTCCCGGTGCTGACCGCCGTGCTCGTGCTGCTCAGCCTCGATCGCTATGTCGGCACCAACTTCTTCACGAACGATTTCGGCGGCAGCCCGATGATGTACGTGAACCTGATCTGGATCTGGGGCCACCCGGAAGTCTATATCCTGATCCTGCCGATCTTCGGCGTCTTCTCCGAAATCACCTCCACGTTCTCGGGCAAGCGGCTCTTCGGCTATTCGTCGATGGTCTATGCCACCGTCGTCATCACCATCCTGTCCTACCTCGTGTGGCTGCACCACTTCTTCACGATGGGTTCGGGCGCGAGCGTGAACAGCTTCTTCGGCATCACCACGATGGTGATCTCGATCCCCACCGGGGCGAAGATGTTCAACTGGCTGTTCACGATGTACCGCGCGCGCATCCGCTTCGACCTGCCGATGATGTGGACGATGGCGTTCATGCTGACGTTCGTGATCGGCGGCATGACCGGGGTAATGCTGGCGGTGCCGCCGGCGGACTTCGTCCTGCACAACTCGCTGTTCCTGATCGCGCACTTCCACAACGTGATCATCGGCGGCGTGGTGTTCGGCGTGTTCGCGGCGATCAACTACTGGTGGCCCAAGGCGTTCGGTTTCCGTCTGGAGCCGTTCTGGGGCAAGGTCAGCTTCTGGTGCTGGGTCGTCGGCTTCTGGATGGCCTTTACCCCGCTCTACGTCATGGGCCTGATGGGCGTGACGCGCCGGATGCGGGTGTTCGACGATCCCTCGCTGCAGATCTGGTTCCAGATCGCCGCGGCGGGCGCCTTCCTTATCGCGCTGGGCATCGTGGCCATGCTGATCCAGTACACCGTCTCGATCCTGCGGCGCGACGAACTGCGCGACGAAACCGGCGATCCCTGGAACGCGCGCACGCTGGAATGGTCGACGAGCTCGCCGCCGCCCGCCTACAACTTCGCCTTCACCCCGATCGTGCATGATCTGGACGCGTGGGAGGACATGAAGCGCGCGGGCGTGGCCCGTCCGGTCGAAGGCTTCCGCCCGATCCACATGCCCAAGAACACGGGCGCGGGCGTGATCCTGGCCGGAATCAGCGCGGTCTGCGGCTTCGCCCTGATCTGGCATATCTGGTGGCTGGCCGTGGCAAGCTTCGGCGCGCTGCTGATCACCGCCATCGCGCATACCTTCAACTACCGGCGCGACTTCCACATTCCCGCCGAAACCGTGGCGGAAACCGAAGCCACCCGCACCCGGCAGCTTGCCGCGCTTGAGGGAGCCGCAGCATGAGCCAGTCCGTTTCCCCGGCGACCCTGACGGGCCGCTACTACGACCTGCACGAGCACGATCATCCCGAAGGCGGCAGCACCATGCTGGGCTTCTGGATCTACCTGATGAGCGACTGCCTCATCTTCGCGATGCTGTTCGCCGCCTTCGGCGTGCTGGGCGGCAACCTCGCGGCGGGGCCGGGGCCGAAAGACCTGTTCGACCTGCCACTGGTCGCGCTCAACACCTCGATGCTGCTGTTCTCGTCGATTACCTACGGGTTCGCGATGCTGGCGATGCAGCGCGGGCAGAAAGGGCAGACGCAGCTCTGGCTGCTGATCACCGGCCTGTTTGGCGCGGCCTTCCTGGGGATCGAGCTTTACGAGTTCTCGCACCTGATCCACGAAGGGGCGACGCCACAGCGCAGCGCCTTCCTGTCCTCGTTCTTCACGCTGGTCGGCACGCATGGCCTGCACGTTACGTTCGGCCTGGTCTGGCTGACGGTGCTGATGGTGCAGGTCGCCCAGCGCGGTCTGATCGCCGCCAACAAGCGCCGCCTGATGTGCCTCAGCCTGTTCTGGCACTTTCTCGACGTCGTCTGGATCGGCGTCTTCACGTTCGTCTATCTGATGGGAATGCTGCGATGAGCGCTGCACACGATGTTCATGGGCACGGGAGCGGGCACGACGAGGGCCACGGATCGCTGCGCGATTACGTCTGGGGCTTCGGCCTTTCCGTCATCCTCACCGCCGTCCCGTTCTGGCTGGTGATGAGCGGCGCCATTGCAGACAAGGGCACCACAGCGCTGGTCATCACCGGCTTCGCCGCGGTGCAGATCGTGGTCCACATGATCTTCTTCCTGCACATGAATGCCAAGGCGGAAGGCGGCTGGAACCTTCTGGCGCTGCTGTTCACGGTGGTGCTGGTGGTAATCGTGCTCAGCGGATCGCTGTGGGTGATGTATCACCTCAACCACAACATGATGCCCCAGGGCACCATGCAGGGCATGGAACAAGCGCCTTGAACACCAGGGCGGCGCGGCGCGGGTTCAACTGGCTCGCGCTCGCCCTTCTTCTCCTTGCGCCCGCCTTCATCGCGCTGGGCGTGTGGCAGGTCCACCGGCTGGCGTGGAAGGAAGCCCTGATCGCGCACGTTGAACAGGCCACGCATGTCACGCCGATCCCGGTGGCGGTGCTTCCGCAAGGCCCGCTCAAGCCGCTCGAATACCGCCGCCTCACCATGAGCGGCACATATGACGCACGAGGCGTAACACTCGTGACGGGCACATCAATTCTCGGCAGCGGCTACTGGGTGCTCGTCCCGCTCCAGCCCGATCGTGGTCCGCCCGTCCTCGTCAATCGCGGCTTCGTCCCGAGCGGTTCCCGGGTTGATCCGGTGCGCCGCGCGACGCCCTCCGGCCGCGTCACCGTCACCGGCCTGCTCCGCCTGACCGAACCCGGCGGCGCCTTCCTGCGCGCCAACCGGCCCGGTGATGATCGCTGGTATTCGCGCGATGTCGTCGCGATTGCCGCCAGGCGCGGCGTGACCATCGACCCACGGCTGTTTATCGACGCGCAGTCGGAAAGCCCCCGCGCTTCAGAAACACCCGTCGCCGGGCTCACCGTGCTGACGTTCCCCAATAACCACCTTGCCTATGCCCTGACCTGGTTCGCCCTCGCCGCGCTGTGCGCCGTCGGGGCAATCGTGGTATGGCGCAGGCAATCATGACCAGAAGCCTCGCCCAGCTCTCCTATCCGCCCGCCAGCGCGCGCAACATGGCGCTGCTCGTCCAGTTGCGCTGGATGGCTGTGGCGGGACAATTGCTGACGATCTGGATTGCCGCGGCGGCGATGGGCGTGAACCTGCCGTTACCACAGCTGATAACCGTGCCGGTCCTGCTCGGCTTCGTGAATCTTGCCACCTCGGTGATGGGGCGGGAGCGCGAAGGGTACAGCTACATGGAACTGCTCGGCGCGCTGATGCTGGATGTCGCGGCACTGGGGTGGCAGCTCTATTTCAGCGGCGGGACGACCAATCCGTTCACCTTCCTGTTCCTACTGCAGATCGTGATCGGCGCGATCCTGCTCCCGCCGGACTGGAGCTGGATCGTCGCCGCGATCGCGGCGCTGGGCGTGGCGCTGCTGACGTTCCTGTACCGTCCGCTTGCGCTGCCACCGCAATACGCCGCGGAACCCTTGCGCCTCTATCTGCTCGGCAGCCTGCTCTGCTTCCTTCTCATCGCCGCGCTGCTGGTGTTCTTCGTAATCCGCATGGACCGCAACCGCCGGCAGAGCGATGCCGCACTCGCCACGCTGCGCCAGCAGGCGGCCGAGGAGCATCACATCGTCCGCATGGGTCTGCTTGCTTCGGGTGCGGCGCACGAACTGGGCACGCCAATGTCCACGATGTCGGTGATCCTGGGGGACTGGGCGCACCACCCCGTCGTCAAGGCCACGCCTGAACTGTCCGGCGAAGTGGATGAAATGCAGACCGAGTTGAAGCGCTGCAAGACGATCGTCTCGGGCATCCTGATGTCCGCCGGCGAAGCGCGGGGCGAAAGCCCATCGGTCATCCGGCTTGGCGCGTTTCTCGATGAAATCGCCGCCGACTGGCGTGATCGCAGCGCCGGTGCCGTGCAATTTCGCAACGAAGTCTCGCAGGACGTCGCCATCGTCTCCGATCCTGCCTTGCGCCAGGTTATCGGCAACGTGATCGACAACGCGCTCGAAGTTTCCCCCGCGCGCGTCACCATCCACGCGCGAACGCCCCTCCGGGATCTGGTCATCGAAGTGCGCGACAACGGACCGGGCTTCGCGGAGGAAATGCTCGAAGCTTTCGGCAAACCCTATTCCTCCACCAAAGGCCGCGCCGGCGGTGGACTGGGCCTGTTTCTCGTGGTGAACGTGATCCGCAAGCTCGGCGGCCGGGTGGAAGTCGGCAATCCCAATGACGGCGGCGCGCTGGTGCGCATCAGCATTCCGCTCGAAGCCTTGATCTTTTCCGGAAAAGGGGCGCGCTGATGCAGGACGATACCGCGCCATCGCGGCACTCGCTGGTGATCGTCGAGGACGATCCCGCTTTCGCGCGGACCTTGCAGCGATCGCTGGAGCGCCGTGGCTACACCGTCAGCCATGCCGCCTCGCCAGAAGATCTTGAAGTCCTGCTTGCCGCCACGCGCTTCGACTACGCCGTCGTCGACCTCAAGCTGGGCACCGCATCCGGTCTGGGCTGCGTGCAAATGCTTCACCAGCGCGATGCCGATACGCGCATCGTCGTCCTTACCGGTTTCGCCAGCATTGCCACGGCTGTCGAAGCGATCAAGCTCGGCGCTTCGCACTATCTGGCGAAGCCCGCCAATACCGACGATATCGAGGAGGCCTTCCACAAGGCCGATGGTGATCCCGACACCCCGCTCGAAGGCCGCAAGAGCTCGATCAAGACGGTGGAATGGGAATACATTCACGCCACGCTAGCGGAATGCGATTTCAATATTTCGGAAGCCGCGCGCCGCCTTGGCATGCATCGCCGAACGCTGGCACGGAAGCTCGAAAAACGCCAGTTGCGCTAGGGAGCCCAGAAGGCCCCGTTAATGCGTGCGCCTGACGCGGGAAGTGAAGACCGGCGCCCTGCCACTGGCAAGGCGCCGGCTGCAACGGCTCAGCCGTTGAGCTTGTCCTTCACGGCCTTCGCCGGAGAGAAGGTCAGCTTGTTCGACGCCGCGATCTGGATGGTCGCGCCCGTCGAGGGGTTGCGGCCTTCACGCGCGGGGGTGTTCTTCACCTTGAACTTGCCGAAGCCGTTCAGGGAAACTTCGTCGCCCTTGCCGGCGGCATCGGCGATGGCAGCGAAAACGCCGTCCACGGCCTTGCGCGCGTCGGCCTTGGTAAGGCCGTGGCTCGCGACGAGGACATCGGCCAGATCATTGCTGTTCATGGTCTTGCTTTCATTGGTAATGGGACGGACCGGCTAACGCGACAAAGCCTCACTAATCCATCGTTCCAACCAAGCTATCCACTGTTTTCCGCCTGAAAGAGCCGAAAATAGGGCGTTTTTGGCAAAACGATGGTGCCTCCGGCGCTTCCGGAGCGCGCGTTGTGTCGTGAAATCCGCATTTGCGCAAGCGTCATCACGCGCGGAAACGCCACCTTTGCCAACACCGTGCGGGCAGCCGAACGCAAAAAAGCCCCGCACACGGCGAGGCTGGAATACGTCCGATCAATGGTTGCGGGGGTAGGATTTGAACCTACGACCTTCAGGTTATGAGCCTGAC
>NZ_DDFB01000022.1:0-3460 GCF_002336885.1 Novosphingobium sp. UBA1939
TTGAAGTTGGCCCAGATGCCGCGATCAAGCGCGGTAAGGGTGCAGAGGGTCATGGGTATCAACTGCTCAACGAACCGGCCATTCCGGTCAATCGGTGCATTCAGGGGCTGTCCGATGCTCTCGATCACCAGAGGGAAATAGGTGCGGCCTTTGTACTTCATCGCCAATCGAACCGGCGCGCGAGACGGCATCAGGGCTTCCACGTATGCCATGTCTCCCTTGGCGGTTTTGGCGAGCCTGGCGAGAACGGAACCGTCTTTAGACAACTCCACCGGCAAGGCCCATTCCATCAGCTTGGCAACAGGCGTTTCAACCTCCTTGACCGGATCCGACCAGGCACGGAAGACGGCCACCACCTGAAACTTGACCGGGGTCATTCCGCTGAAAACTTGTGTGCTGTTCAATAAAGTAATGCCGGTTCTGCCCTCGAACTGCTTCAGGAAATCGCCGGATTTCTTCTGCGCAGCGGCGCCATCGGCGCCCGTGCCGCCGATGGCGGTGGCGTCGATGATCGGCTGCAGGGCACCAGACTGAAGCATCGCCAGCAGGGCCGGCGCTTTCGTCTCGGGTCCGGCCTGCTCGAACGGGCTCTGCCAGTTCAAGGCCATTTCCATACTGGCCTCGGTGAGCGGTGCGACCACGGTCGCCGGATCGGTCTTATCCGTCCGCTTCCAGATGCCGTTTTCATTGTCGACCTCAAAGAAGTGCGCAAGAAGGTGCGGCGACAAGCCCTTCCATTCGGACTTCAATTCAGTTGCTGTCAGGCTGGGGGCGGTCATTGTTCGCCGCCTTCGGTGTCCGGACTTGCGGGCGCAATCTGCACTCGGGCGGCGGGTTCGGCGATGGCCTGGCGAATCCCCTCCAGCGCCATCAGGCACGCATGGAGGGCACCGCGCACGGCCTCGGGGCTGCCGGTGCCGGCCTCCCGCGCTTGCGCCTCTGCTGCGGCCAAGACGCCCTCGGGCGTGGCTTGGGCGATGATTTCGCCAAGGGTCGTAACGCAAGCTGTGGCCAGGGCGTGCGCGATGCTGTCGATTTCACGGGGGAAGTCCGCGTATTTATTTATCATTTTTTCTTCCTCGGTGGTGTCGCCAGTTTGAGGCGAAGCCGCCGCTCCGCGGCTATGGCGTCGGCTGCTGATTTCTTCAGGCGGTCGGCGGCGGCGGTGAGGATGGATCCCCCGTGCAGATCGAGGAACGCGTCACCGTTCAGGTCCGCGAGCCGAAAAATCGCGTCAATCACACCTTGAGCTTCTCGATGGATCGCCGGAATCACGGCAGTGGCCGCATCAATGTGCTGCTGCAGGGCGGCGAGCGCCCGCAAATCGCGGTTGCGGATGCGCTGCCACTCGGTTAGCAGGAAGGGGGTGACGCCCCGATGAACGCCCGTTTCCCATTCGTCAGAAAGTCCAAACAGATACTCCGTAGAAACTTCGTAAATCCGGGCAGCATCGCGGATCAAGCGGATAGGAACCGAATTGGTGTCGGTAGCATTCTCGACTTTTGACAACTTGCTAGGGTTTGCATAGCCCAGCCGGCGCGCGGCTTCGGACAGGGACAGATTGCACAGTTCCCGCGAGGCCTTCAGGCGCAGGCCGATAGTTTTGACCAATTCGGCCTGCGCATGGCGGATTGGTGGGGCGTCCTGGATTACTCGCATGTCTTCGTCCTTCCTTGGCTCGTTGCTGACGGCGGCATCAGTGCGCCACCTCGTCGGCGTCATCGCCATAAAGATGCGAGCCGAGCTCCTCCGCCAAGGCCCCGACGAGCACTCGCACTTGCTGATGAAACTGGCCGATTATCGTTTCGGCGACCTGGTGCGCGAGGTTCGGAGCCGCGCCGAAAGTTCCGACAAAGACGCCGGCAAGCGCGTCGACCTCGGCGTCGATGGCTTTTTCGTCGGCGGGGGGCATGGGGAAGGTGGTATTCATTTTGCGTCTTTCTCTCGTTCGATATTGTGATGTTGCGGGGGCTGAAAAGCCCCGCGGGGGCTGGGTTTCCGGGAAATGCGCGTCACGCGTCAAACCCCTTCCGGACCGCCGTTTTCGGCACGGCTGCAGGTGCCGGGTACGGGCCGTCGTGGTCCGTGAAGCGCATCAGGGGGCCGTCGAGCGCCAGCAGGCATTCCCCGGTCGGGCCGTTGCGGTTCTTGCGGATCAGCAGTTGCGCCAGGCCCTCCCATTCCGGCGCCGTCCGGGTCAAGGACTCCCGATGCAACATCACAACAACGTCGGCGTCTTGCTCAATCTCTCCCGAATCGCGCAGATCTGCGAGCACCGGCCGCTTGTCGCCCGTTCGCCCTTCGCTGGCGCGGTTGACCTGCGCAAGGGCGATCACCGGCACCTTCAGTTCCTTGGCCAGGGCCTTCAGGCCGCGCGAGAGGGAGCCGACTTCCTGCGCCCGCGTGTCGCCAGTGCCGCACATCAGTTGCAAGTAATCAACCACGATCAGCCCGAGGCCGTGGGCGCGCTGGATGCGGCGGGCCTTGGCGCGGACGTAGGCGACGGTCACGGCCGGGGTGTCATCTACGAACAGCTTCCACGCGGCGGTTGCGGCCGCCGCTGCGGTCATGGCGTCCCAGTGGTCGCGCTCCCCCGTTCCTGCGCGCATGGCCTGCACAGTGACGCCGGAGCGGGCGGCCAGGATGCGCTGGGCAATCTCGCGGCGGCTCATCTCCATAGTGAAGAACAGCACCGGCACACCGCTGGCTGCCACGTGAGCGGCGATGTTGCAGCCGGCTACCGTCTTGCCGACCGACGGGCGAGCCGCGACGATCACGAGATTTCCCGGTTCAAGTCCGCCGGTCAATTCGTCGAAGCGCTGGAAGCCCGTGGCGAGGCCCGCTAGCTCGCCGCCACGCTCCCGGCGATCCTCCACGTCGGCCAGCACATCGCACAAGGCATCCTGTAGGCGTACCGGGTCGGTGTCTGAGTGGTCGAGCAGGGCCAGCATGCCGGCCTCGGCTTCCGCGGCGATCTCGGCCGGCGCTCTGCCGCTGGGGGTGGTGCATGCGTCCTGCAGGTCGGCAGCGATCTGCAACAGGCCGCGGCGGGTGGCTCGCTCCCGGACGATCTCAGCGTAGCGGCGGGCGCTAGACGCCGAGAAGGAACCGTTGCCCAGTTCGCCCAAATACGCGAGTCCGCCGGCTTTCTCGGCCTCACCCCGGGCCGTCAGTGCGTCGATGACCGTCACCACGTCGACCGCCTTGCCGGCATCGTGAAGGGCCTTCGCGGCGCTGAAGATGCGCCGATGGTCGTCCCTGTAGAAATCGGACGCACTGACGGCCCCTTCGATGCGGTCAATGACGCGTCCGCCGTTGGTCAGGATGGCGCCGATGAGTGCTTGCTCCGCTTCGATGCTGTGCGGCGGCAGGTTACGCAGATCGGGGGCGTTCATGCTGCCACTCCTTCGTGGTATTTGCCCTCTACGATTTTCACGAAGTTGGCAGGGGTGACGATCCA
>NZ_DDFB01000012.1:0-88436 GCF_002336885.1 Novosphingobium sp. UBA1939
CGCCTGCCGCACCGCGCCGGACCCGAAGCGGACGCCGCCGCGGCGCGGGCTGCCATGGCCGCGCTCGATCTGGAGGGCTTCGCCGCGCGGCCCGTTTCCGCCCTGTCCGGCGGGGAGCGCGCCCGTGCCCTGCTGGCGCGCGTGCTGGCCGGCGAACCGGGCTGGATACTCGCCGATGAGCCGCTCGCCAGTCTCGATCTCGCGCACCAGCTTGCCTTGCTGGCCCGCTTCCGCATCCTCGCGGGGGGCGGAACGGGGGTGGTCCTCGTACTCCACGATCTTGCGCAGGCGATGAACCATGCCGATCGCGTCCTGATCCTCGATCACGGGCGCCTCGTGGCCGATGGGCCGCCCGAAACGACGCTTACCCCCGCGATGATCGGAGAAGTGTGGGGCCTTGATGGCCATTGGCTGGGCGAGCCGGGCCGCAGGGCGCTGGCCTTCTCGCCGTCCTGACCGCGCCAGGCCCTTCTACTGGTCGCCGCTGAACGGGGGCGGCGCGAAGATTTCCACAATCGCGGTGCCGGCGGGCGCAGTCTTGCCGGACATGGTCTGCGCCGTGATCCCGGCACCGGCCAGCGCGTTCGGCAGGGCCTCGTCGTGCGCGTCCTCGGGCATGGCGATGCGCACGTGGGCAACGCCCCAGCGCTGCAACGCCCAGATCGCGACACCGGCGGGAATCGTGTCGGCGGGGGCTCCCTCGGTGGTCAGTGCGATACGCAATTCCGGTGTGGCGGGCGGGATCACGCGCACGCTCCAGCCTTCGGCGGCATCGGTGGCGATGCGTTCGGCCCGGAGATAGTCGGCCAGCTTCCAGCCGGGCGCGGCAACCGGTTGTATGTTCACCGCGCGTTCGGTCCGGTTGATCCACAGCGCGGTGGTGGGCAGGCCGATGCTGGCGCGGATGCGGGCATAGGGCGGCACGTCGGCGGCGATCCCGGCGGCGGTGCGTTCCATCGCCGCGTCGATCATGGCGCGGGTTTGCGAGGGCAGATCGGCGGCCAGCACCTGCTGGAGATTGACCGAGACCGCAGGCCCGACTTTGGCGGCAAGGAGATCGTGGACGCGCTGTTCGCCGTTCGCCGCATATTGCGGGGCGATGACGACCGCATTTATCGAGGGATCGCCGAACAGGGGCCAGTGCGCGTCCATTTGCGCGATGCTGGTGCCCCGTTGGCCTGAAACCTGCTCGATCGCATTCCTCGCCGACGAACGCAGCGTGCCCTCGCGCTTCACCTGCACCAGCGTCATGGCCAGCGGGGTGGCCAGCGCGAGGAACGCGGCAATCCCGGCGACAGTATGCGCGGTGGTCCACTGCACGTTCTGCAATGGCCGCGCCGCGCCGGACAGCCGGGCGACCAGCGCGAAGGCAAAGGCGATGGCCGAAAGGTTGGTCAGGAACAGCAGCAGCGCGCCCAGCGCGAAGGTGGGTTGCAGCGTGGCGATGCCATAGCCGACGGTGGTCAACGGTGGCATCAGCGCGGTGGCGATGGCCACACCGATCGCGGTTCCGCCCTTGCCCATCACCGTGGCGTACCCGCCGGCGATGCCCGAAAGCAGCGCGACGGCAAGGTCGAGCAGGGTGGGTTGCGTGCGGGCGAGAAGTTCGGGCGTGGCGTTGCGGATCGGGCTGATCCAGGTGATCAGCATCCCGGCGGCAATGCCGATCGCCGCGCCCACCAGCACCACGCGCGCGGCATCGCGGATGCGCTGCCCGTCAATGGAGGCGAAGCCGAAGCCCAGCGCGGCGATCGGGCTCATCAGCGGAGAAACCAGCATCGCGCCGATCACCACGGCGGTCGACGATTGCAGCAGGCCCAGTGCCGCGATGCCGGCGGCAAGGCCGCACATCAGCATGTAACCGCGCGTCAGCGCGCCATCGTCCTGCACCTGATGGCGCAAGTCGCGCGCGTCGTCAGGCGACAGTTCCGGCAGCAGGATGAGCCGCGCGAACCGGATCCGCCAGCGCAGCAGGCGATGCCGGACCGGAGCGAGGCGGGAGGACAGCGATGCGGGATCGGGAAAGCGGAATACCATGGGGGGGAGGATAGCGGCCTTGCCGCCGGCCGCCAAATCCGCAGGGGTTCGTGCCGCCGACGATTTCGTCCGGACCGGATGCGAAAAAGGGCATGGAACCGGTCCATGCCCTTTTGTTCGTTTGCGTATCGGCGGGCGATCAGGCCGGCAGCGTCAGCGCCTCGTAGCGTTCGAGATGCCAGTCGGCGGGGCCGAACTGGCTTTCGATCATTGTCAGGCGCTTGAAGTAATGGCCGGCAGCCAGTTCCACGGTGATGCCGATGCCACCGTGGGTCTGCACCGCGTTCTGGCCGATGAAGCGCAGCGACTTCGAGACTTTCGCCTTGGCCAGGCTGACCGCCGCCTTGCGCTGTTCGGCCGGAAGATCGAGCTTGAGCGTGCCCATCAGCGTCATCGAGGCGACCTGCTCGGCCTCGATCATCATATCGGCCAGGCGGAACTGCAGCGCCTGGAACCGGCCGATCGGCTGGCCGAACTGCTTGCGCTCCTTGGTGTAGGCCAGCGTCAGTTCGTGCAACTGGCGCCCGGCGCCCTGGCCTTCGGCGCAGACCGCCATCGTGGCCTCGTCCACCACCTGCTCGATCAGGTCCATGCCGCCCGGCAGCAGCGCTTCGCCGGGCACGGCGACGTTCTCGAAATAGACTTCCGATGCCTGGAACCCGTCGACCGTCGGGTAATCGCGGCGGGTGACGCCCGCGCTCTTCGCGTCCACCACGAACAACTCCACGCCACCGCGTTCGTTGCCCGATCCGCCGGTGCGCGCGGTGACCAGCAGGTGCGTGGCCCACGGCGCGGCATAGACCACCGCCTTGTGGCCGTTCAGCACATAGCCGGCGCCATCCTTGCGCGCGGTGGTTTCGATCCGCGCCAGGTCATAGCGGCCCTTCGGCTCGGCATAGGCGAAGGCGAAGATCACGTCGCCGCCGATGATGCCGGGGATCAGCGCATCGGCCATCGCGCCGCCCGCCGCCTTCAGCGCGCCGCCGCCGATCACGGCGGTCTGGAGATAGGGCTCGATCGCGATGACCTTGCCCAGTTCCTCCATCACGATCAGGTTTTCCAGCGGTCCGCCACCCAGGCCGCCCTGTTCCTCGGTGAAGGGGGCGGACAGGATGCCCAGTTCGGTCGCCAGCGCGCGCCAGATGCCCGGATCGCGGCCTTCGGGGCGCTCCAGCATCTTCTTGCGCGTTTCGAAGTCGTAGGTGTCCGCCAGGAAGCGCGAAAGCGTGTCGCGCAGCATGTCCTGCGTTTCGGTGAAGCTCAGGTCCATTCGTATCTATCCTCTCGGTCGGCCCGCCGGATGGCCAGCCTGTGGCTGGCTCAGAGGCCGAGAACCATCTTGGCGATGATGTTGCGCTGGATTTCGTTGGACCCGCCATAGATGGTGGTCTTGCGCATGTTGAAATAGCTCGGCGCGGTGTGGTGCGCCCAGTCCGGCCCGATCGGGTGCTCGTTGTCGCCTTCGCCGAAGCCGCGGAAATAGGGCGCGCCATAATGCCCCGCCGCTTCCAGCGCGAGTTCGGTGATGCGCTGCTGGATTTCCGAACCCTTGATCTTGAGCACGCTCGATTCCGGCCCCGGACCGCGCCCGGCGGCTTCGCCGGCCAGCGTGCGCAGTTCGGTGAATTCCAGCGCGGTCAGGTCCATTTCCAGTTCGGCCACCTTGCGGCGGAAGAACGGATTGGCCAGCAGCGGACGGTCGCCGTCCATTTCCGACGAGGCGATCGAGCGCACCCGCTCGATCCCGCGCTTCGAGGCTGCGACGCCGGCGATGCCGGTGCGTTCGTGCGCCAGCAGGAACTTGGCGCAGGTCCAGCCCTTGTTCTCTTCATAGACGCGGTTTTCGACCGGCACCTTCACGTCTTCGAGGAACACTTCGTTGACTTCGTGTTCGCCGCCCAGCGTGATGATCGGGCGCACGGTGATGCCCGGCGTCTTCATGTCGATCAGCAGGAAGCTGATGCCTTCCTGCTGCTTGGCATCGGGATTGGTGCGCACCAGGAAGAAGCCCCAGTCGGCATGCTGCGCCATCGTCGTCCAGGTCTTCTGGCCGTTGACGATATAGTGCGAGCCGTCCTCGCTCAGCACCGCGCGGGTACGCAGCGAGGCAAGGTCGGAGCCGGAACCGGGCTCGGAATAGCCCTGGCACCACCAGTCCTCGCCCGAAAGGATGCGTGGCAGGAAGCGGGCCTTCTGTTCGGGCGTGCCGAAGGTGTAGATCACCGGGCCGACCATGGTGATGCCGAACGGCATGATGCGGATGCAATCGGCCCGCGCGGTTTCCTCGGACCAGATGTAGCGCTGCGTGGCGGTCCAGCCGGGGCCGCCGTATTCGACCGGCCACGCGGGCGCGATCCAGCCCTTCTTCGCCAGCACCTTGTGCCAGGAGAGGAAATCCTCCTTGCTCAGGTCGCCGCCCTCGTCCTGCTTGCCGCGCAGCTGGGCGGGGTAGTTTTCGGCGATGAACGCGCGCACTTCGTCGCGGAAGGCAAGCTCTTCCGGGCTGAAATCAAGGTTCACGACGTCTCTCCCTTTTATAGACCGTCAGGCGCTGACCGGCGAATGCGAAGGCTGCCGGAACAGTTCAATCGCGCGATTGAATAGCAGGAAAATTCCCCGGTTTTAAGCGGGTGATGCAGGCTGCGGCGCAAGAGCGCGGCAGCGCCGGACGAGGCCGGATGACGTAACGGAAAGAAACGCGGCAAGGTGCCGAAGCAGCCGATTAGGGCGGTCTGCGGGGGCAGCGCGGATGTGCCGGGAAGGGCCGCAAAAGCACTTCGCGCGAATCGGGTCCGGATCTTAGACCGGCTTGGCGCGGGCAGGACGAAGTGTGATGAAACTCACGGACGCTGGCGATGCCATGGTTCTACCATTTGGCCCTTGCAACGCTTCCCTGAAGCTGGAAACGCGAAGTACCGGGCATGTCTGGCAGGTCGAAGGGAATGCACAGGGACGAACGCATAACGGCGATCGCCGCGATGTTCGATTGCGCGCCCGCGCTGGCTGCGCAAGTAGAGCCATCGATGCAGGCGGTATCGTTCGCGCACAAGGCGGTGCTTGCCCATCAGGGCGATAGCTCCGAACATTGCTGGCTGGTGATCGGCGGCACCGTGCATATCCAGGTCAACGGCATCGACGGACAGCGCGTGCAACTGGCTTACCACGGGCCAGGCGAATTCTTCGGGGCCTATCCCGAACCGGCCACCCACCGCGCGGACATGGTGGCGCATGGCGCGGTCGATTTGCTGCGCATTCGCTGCACCGAACTGGCGGCGTTGGCTCACAGCCAGCCAGCGCTGGCGGTGGGCCTGGCCAGACGGTTGGCGCGCCAGCTCGATCTGTCGCTGGACCGGATGGCCGCGCAGACCACGCTTTCGGCGCCAGGTCGCATCCATGCGGAATTGCTGCGGCTGGCGGATGCGGACTATCGCATCGTGCCGGCGCCCCAGATCACCGCGCTGGCGCTCAACGCCAACACCGCGCGCGAAACCGCATCGCGCGCGGTCAGCGCGCTGGAACGGCGGGGAATCGTGGAAAGGTCCGAGCGGGGCCTGACCATTCTGGCCCCGCGCATGTTGCGCGATATGATCTACTGACCGGGGGCCGGTCGCGCGGCCTTAGCGGACCGCCAGCAGCCCCAACGCCAGATCCCCCTGCGCCGAAGCGATCTGGCCGAAGTTTTCGCAGTGCAGGTCCGGCGCGTGCAGGGTGAGCGCCAGCGCCAGCGAGCGGGACACCGGCACTTGTCCCGGCAACCCCGCGCCAGCCACGCGCACGGCCGTTTCCAGCCGTTGCGTGGCGTTCCCGGCCGGATCGTAAGCGCCATAGGTCACGCCCAGCGTGCGGCCGTGCAGCGTCACGTCCGCCAGCGCGATGCGCGCCGCCGCGACCGGATCGTCGAATCGCGCGATGGTGAACGCGCCGTGCCGGATCAGCGCCGCGCCGGCGTGGGCAAAATGGTCTGCCTGTTCGCCATCGGGCACGGCGACAAGCGCCTCACGGGCGAAAGTGGGCGGAGGGCTGGCCGTGGTGCCGCTGCGCTCGAGCGAAACTCGTTCGATGGGCAGACCCCGATCGCGCCAGGCGGCGTCCAGCAGCGAACCTTGCGCGCGGGTGCCATCGCCCAGCCGCAGGGCCACGGCATGGCTTTCGAGCTGGCGGGCATGGCGGATCGCGCAGCCCATCGCCATCTCGTCGCCGACATAGATGCCCGATTGCGAAACCGCGTCCAGCGTCTCGATGGTTTCCACCGAGGCCGCAGCATCGAGAATGGCGTCGAAACGCGCTTCCCAATGCGTGCCGAAGCTGGAGACCGAATCGTGCCGGAAGCCCTCGATCGTGGCGGGCAGCATCACGTGGAGTTCCACGTCGCGTTCGAGCAGCGCTTCGGCCACCATGATGTCCGCCCCCGCGGCCAGCGCACCGAAGGCGAAGCCGGGCCGGATGCGGTCCACGGCCTCGGCGATCCGTTCGGGCGATTGCGTCTGGTCGGGCGCGACGTGGATGATCCCGCTGAAATGCAGGCTGGCCGGTGGGCGATAGGCATCCAGCCATTCGGCCGGCTGCGCGAGAGTCGCCATGATCAGCCGGAAATGCCGCAGGGTGGAGGCGTGATCCTCCCACGCGCGCGGAGCCTGCCGGACGGCCTGCGCCAGCACCGCCTGGCCCTTGTCGATCTCGCCCAGCAGCAAGCAGGCTTCCGCGCGCGTGGCGTGCAGCCAATAGGCGGTTTCGGGTTCGTGATCGCCCGCATCGAGCATGGTCAGGACGCGGGTTGCCAGGATCGCCGCGTCCTTGCGGTTGCCTTCGAGCAACGCGATCGTCGCGGCATTGATCAGCGGATACGTCGCCGGCATCATCGCCGCGGCCGAGAGATAGGCCTGCCGCGCCGCACCCAGCAGCCGCGCGCGTTCGGCCGTCGACGGCGCGGAAAGGCCCCGGTCCTTCAGCAGGCGGCCTTTCAGCGTCAGCGTATCGGGATGCCGATCGCCTTCCAGCGCGGCATCGGTGAACATCTGCCACGCCCGCATCGTATCGCCGCTGCGGGCAAGCCGTCTGATGATCGGGATTTTTGAATTGTGCACGGCTTGCCCAGCTTTCCTTGCGGGGTTTCAGTTCAGCTTCGGCGGCGGGTTCTTGATGTCGGGATCGATGCTCATTCCGATCCAGCGCGGTCCCCTGCGGCTTTTCTGCAGCAGATCGATGTTCACGTTGAAGGCGTGCGTGGTGCCGAACTTGCCGCCCTTGTTGAAGCGCGCCACGAAGCGGACGATCTTGTAGCGATCCAGCTTCTCGTCGTAGCCGTCGTATTCGAGATTGCCATAGAACGCGCCGAGATTGGCATCCTTCATGGTGATGGCGTCGAATGCCTTGGAGAAGAACAGCTGGTCGCCCTTCAGCACGATCTCGACCATCGTGTCTTCGGTGATCGCGATGTAGTCCTGTGCTTCCTGGCCATCCTGGTCCATCTTGAGCACGATTGCGCCGTTGCGGGCATAGAGGCTGATCGTGAAGGTCAGCGCCTTGCCCGCCGCCGTGCGCAGCGCGGGATCGTGGGGAAGCGCGTATTGCGCGGGGGAACATTGCGACATGTTACTTCTCCGTTTTCAGATCGGGAAAACTTTGCAGGATGCGCAGCCGCCAGGTCAGCCAGTCGCGGTTGTCGGGGTCGGTCGCGATCAGCCGGTTCGCGGCCTGCATGGCCTGTTCTGCGGGGCTACGCGCGCCGGCCTTGTCGCCAAGATCCCGAAGCAGCGTCGCCATCGAATAGCGCGAAAGCATCCAGTCCTGCTGATAGGCGGCATTGGCCGGATCGATGCGCAGCAGATCGTCCATGATCACGGCCTGCTGCTGGCGTTCCGCCAGCGCGTCGCGCTTGTTTCCGGCGGCGTTGAGCGCATCGGCCAGCCAGGCATGGCGGTTGGCGAGATCGGCCTTGATGCCGGCATCGCGCGGGTGGGAGCGCGCGGCCTGCTCCATCGCGGCGAGCGCGCTGCGGCAGGCGTCGAGCCCGGCCTGCGGGCGCGCCTGCTCCGCCAGTTCCAGCGAACAGATATTGCCCTGCGCGTAACCCAGCTCGCGCAGCGCACCGGCATCCCCAGGCTGCAGCTTCACCAGCTTTTCGGCCAGCGCGCGATAGGCGGTGAAATGCGGGCGCGCGGCGGCATAGCGGTTGCGCTGGTAGTCGGTATAGCCGATCCAGAACTCGCTTTGCGCGTGCGCGAACACGCGCTGCGGATCGTTCGGCATTTCCGCCAGCAGTGCGCCGGTGGCGCGGTGCGCCTCGCTGAACTCCATCAGTGCGGCGTCCATCCGTCCGCGTTTCTGGTCATCCTCGCCCATCGCCTGGAGGACGCGGGCGCGCCGGTCGAGCGATCCGGCGGGCAATCCATCAAGATCGCCCTGTGCGGCATAGTAATCCAGCGCGCGCGTGTTGACGGATTCCAGCACGTCGAGCCGCCCCACTCCTTCCAGCCTTGTCCGCAGGTCTGTCAGCATGAACTCGATCAGCCCTTCGGCCTGTTGCCTTTGCCGGTCTGCCTCGTTGCGCGCGTTGATCGCCACGAACAGGAGCGTGGACAGCACTACAACGGTCAGGGCGGAAACAAGCGTGATGGCCGTCACGCGGCGCAGCTGCCGCTGCGCGTCGCGCTGCACCAGTTCGTCCAGGCCGATGCCGGTCAATCCGGCGACAAGGCGCAGCCGGGCCAGCTTGCCATCGCCGATCCGGCGGAAGTCGGCGGCCGCCGGTTCGCGGACCGCTTCTCCGCTTTCCCGGTCGGCAGCCGGGTCGGTCAGACTGGGCGGAAACGCGTCGTCCGGATCACCGTGAAGCAGCCCTGCCAGAATCGGGCGATCCGGATGCTTTTCGCGGAAATAGCGGATTTCCTGATCGACCCAGCGTGAACGCCGCGCTTCCGGCGAACAGAGCACGATCAGGCAGGCCGAAGCCGCCAGCGCGTTGCGGACTTCCTCGTTCAGATCGCTGGATGCGGGCAGTTCGTTGCGATCGCGGAAGATCGGCGTCAGCCGGCGCGGCACCTTGCCGCGCGGCGTTTCCAGCCCCACCAGCCGGGGGGGGATGCGGTACGTTTCCAGCCAGCGGTGCAGCCGCGCGGCCGCCGGCGTATCGGCATGGCTATAGCTCAGGAAGGCGCGATAGCGCGGCTGCTCGTTTGCGGAACTGGCCTCCGGCGGGGCAGTCATCGATCACTCCAGCGGACAGGCTTGCAGACACAGGGCCAAGGGTTGCCGAGATGTATACTCGGGCAACGCCCTTAGACAATTGTCGCGGCCGCTGGTGTGATCGATGCCGCAGCCGGTGGGTCAGCCTATCCCGGGCACAGCCTCCGGCACGGCGGCATCGCTTTCGAAGCTGGCGACCGGATAGGCGCAGTAGTCAGCCGCGTACCACGCGCCCGGGCGGTGGTTGCCGGATTCGCCCAGCCCGCCGAACGGCATGTTCGCCGCCGCGCCGGTGGTCGGGCGGTTGCGGTTGATCACGCCGGCGCGCGCGAAGTCGAGATAGTGTTCCCACTTCGCGTCATCGCCGGTGATCAGCCCGGCGGAGAGGCCATAGGCGGTGGCGTTGGCGGCGGTGATCGCCTGCTCGAAATCGCCCACGCGGCGCACGAACAGCACGGGCGCGAAGATTTCCTCGTCGGGCACGTCCACGCCGGTCACGTCATAGAGCGCGGGCTTGACGAAGCTGCCCGGCCGGCCGGCGATCCCGGTGAAGCGCCGCAGCGGCCGCGCCCCCATCCGCTCGATCGCGCCGACCATGTCGAGCGCGCGTTCGGCGGCCTGCACCGACACCAGCGGTCCCATGAAAGCATCGCCCGCGTCGGACCACGCGGCCACCGGCAAGCGGTCGATCAGCGCGGCCAGCGCCTCGAGGAAGGCATCGCCCGTCGCGCCTTCGGGCACGATCAGCCGGCGCGCGCAGGAACAGCGCTGGCCGGTGGTGATGAAGGCGGACATCGCGATCACGCGGGCCACGGCTTCGGGATCGCCATCCCACGCGATCAGCGGGTTGTTGCCGCCCAGTTCCAGCGCCAGCATCACGTGCGGCCGGTCGATGAAGGCGCGGCGGAAGGCGCGGCCGGCGGCGGAGGAGCCGGTGAACAGCAGCCCGTCGATATCGCCCCCGATCAGCGCCGCGCCGGTTTCGCGCGCGCCCTGCGCCAGTTGCAGCACGCCATCGGGCAGGCCCGCCTCGGCCCAGGCGCGGGCCATGACCTCGCCGGTCCACGGCGCGATCTCGGACGGCTTGAACACCACCGTGTTGCCGGCCAGCAGCGCCGGCACGATGTGCCCGTTGGGCAGATGGCCGGGGAAGTTGTAGGGGCCAAGCACCGCCATCACGCCGTGCGGGCGGTGGCGCAGCACCGCGCGGCCGAACGCGGTCGCGCTTTCGCGGGTGCCGGCGCGTTCGGCCTGCGCCGCGATCGATACCTCGACCTTGCCGGCCATCGATGCGGCTTCGGTCTTGCTTTCCCACAGCAGCTTGCCGGTCTCGCGCGAGATCGTCTCGGCGATCGAGCCGGCGTTGGCCTTCAGGTAATCGGCGTAGCGCCGGGCCACGGCGATGCGCTCGTCCAGCGGCGTGCGCGACCAGCCCGGCAGGGCGGCGCGGGCGCGCTCGACCATCGCGGCGGCTTCCGCCGGCGCGGTGACGGCGCCTTCCCACACGGTTTCGCCGGTTGCGGGATCGATCGACTGGAGCATTTCGGCCATGTTCGCGTCCTTCAGGCCCGGACCAGGATCTGGCTGCCGGCGTCAAGGCCAAGCATCCGGGCGGTGGAAGCCGGAATGTGGGCATTCCCGTCGCAAATGTCGACGGGGGCGTGAGTCACGCGGAAGCGCTCGATGGCGTCGTTGGCGACCAGCCGCGAAGGCGCGGCGGCGGCGTTGTCGTTGACGGCCACCGTGCAGGGCGTGGTCCGGCGGATCGTGTCGATCTTGTCGCGCGCGCAGGTCACCGTTGGTCCGCCGTCGAACACGTCGACCAGGCCGGTCCAGCTGAAGCCTTCGCTTTCCAGCATCTTGCGCGCGGCGCGGCCATCGGGGTGGACTTCTCCGATCACGTCGCGCGCGAACGGTTCGATCAGTTCCAGGTAGATCGGGTGGCGCGGGGCCAGATCGACCAGAAACTGCCCGTTGCTGGCGGTGATCATGCGGTCCGCTTCCTCGAAAGGCAGGCGGAAGAACTTGGCGGAAACGCCTTCCCAGAACGGGCTTTCGCCTTCCCAGTCGAACCAGCCGCGCAGCTCGGAAACGATCTTGTCGGCAAAGCGGTCGCGCGCCGCCGCGATCAGCATGTAGCGCGATGCCGCCAGCAGCGTGCCGTTGCCGCCGCCGCGATGCTCCGGGTGGACGAACAGCGAGCCGACCTCGCTGGCTCCGGCGCATTCGTTGACGAGCACCAGCGCCTCGTGCTCGAAGTTCACGCCAGCCGCGTTCGAATGCTGCGCCAGCTTGACCACGCGGAACGAGAAGTGCGGGCGCGCCACGCCGATCGCCCCGCGCACCGAGGCGACGCCGATCACTTGCCCGGTCTCGCTTTCCTCCAGCATCAGCGTGTACCACGCTTCCGCCGCCGGCACGGCGCCGGCGAAGCTGGCGGCCGACAGCGCCAGCCGGTTGCCGAGCGTGTCTGCGCATTCGGGCAGACTGGTCAGCCCCGGTCCGCTCAGACGGGCCAGTTCGAGCAGGGCGTCGAGATCGGCTTCGGTGCCGGGGCGAACGATGCGGCCCATGGCGGTCAGGCCACTTCCGGAACGCGCGCGTTCCAGGCCGCGAAGGTGGCGTCGAGCTTGGCGAGCGCCTCGTCGGCTTCGTCCTCGCTGATGATCAGCGGGGGCAGCAGGCGGATGCAGTTTTCGCCGCCGCCGGCCACCAGCAGGCCCTGTTCGCGCGCGGCGGCCATCATCTCGCGGTTGTTGGGCTTCAGCTTCACGCCCACCAGCAAGCCCTTGCCGCGCACTTCCTCGACGATGTCGGGATAGCGTTCGATCATCGCGCGGAGGCCGGTGGCCAGCCGATCGCCCACCGCGCGCACATGGGCGAGCAGCGCTTCATCGGCGATCAGGTCGAACGCCTTGGCCGCCACCGCCATGGCCAGCGGATTGCCGCCGAAGGTGGAGCCGTGCGTGCCGAAGACCATGCCCTTGGCGGCTTCCGCGCTGGCCAGGCACGCGCCCACCGGGAAGCCGCCGCCCAGCGCCTTGGCCACGGCCATGATGTCGGGCTCGCAGCCGTCGAACCACTGGTGCGCGAACAGCTTGCCGGTGCGGCCCATGCCGCTCTGCACTTCGTCGTAGATCAGCAGCACGCCGGCTTCGGTGCAGCGCTTGCGGACATTGGCCAGCCATTCGCCGCTGAGCGCGCGCGCACCGCCTTCGCCCTGCACCGGCTCCACGATCAGCGCGGCCGTGGTGGGGGAGGCGATGGCCTTCTCGATCGCGGCCATGTCGTCGACATGAAGCTGGACGAAGCCGGGCAGGCGCGGGCCGAAGCCGTCGAGATAGGCCGCGTTGCCTGAAGCGTTGACGGCGGCATACGTGCGGCCGTGGAACGAACCGGCGAACCCGATCACGTCGATGCGTTCGCTCTGGCCGTTGACGTGGTGATAGCGCCGCGCCGTCTTGATCGCGCACTCGATCGCCTCGGAGCCGGAATTGCCGAAGAACACCACATCGGCAAAGGTCGCGCCGGTCAGGCGGTCGGCCAGTTCCTCCTGCCCCGGAATGCGGAAGATGTTGGAGACGTGCCACAGCTTGTCGGCCTGCGCCTTCAGCGCGGCGACCAGCGCCGGATGGCAGTGGCCCAGGCCGTTAGTGGCGATGCCGGCCACGCAATCGAGGAACACGCGGCCGTCGCGCGCGTGCAGGCGCACGCCTTCGCCGCGTTCGACTTCGATCGGGGCGCGGTTGTAAACCGTCATCAGGTGGTCGCTCATGCCTGTTCCTCCGGTTGCTGGGTCACGTATGCTCAGGCCGCGCGCGTCATCGTGAAGATGCCGGTCGCGTTGGCGCTGTCGAAGCTGAGATCGAGTTTGCGCGACAGCGGTTCGCGATCGCGCGTGATGAATTCGTAGAACGATCCGGGCACTTCGCGTTCCACGCCGCGCCCTTGGGCATCGCGGAAGAAGCGCAGCACCGGATCGGCGCGGAACGCGGTCTGGCGCACGCGGCCGTTGGCGGAAACCTCCACGCGGTCCTTGATCGGGCGGCCAAGGGCACGCTGCTGCCCCGCCACTTGCTCGACATCGTCGACCCGGTCGGTCACGTGGTTGAAGGCGTTACCCTCGGTCGCGATCCATGCCGCCTCGGCGGATTGGCTCAGCAGGGCTTCGTAGTCGGCCAGCGCCGGCATGGCGTGCTGACGATCGAACGCCGCCAGGATCGTGCGCAGGGCGGGCAGGGCATCGGCCAGCGGCACCACGCCTTCGCTGGCGAAACGGGCGAGTACCGCCTTCGCCTGATCGTCCAGCGGATCGCTGCTGCTGTCGAACACGCGGTGCGCGGCGGCGCCGAACGCGCCGTCGAACTGGCCCACATCCAGCTCGCTGACGAAGAACTGCGGCACGTTCTCGGGATCGCCCAGATGGCGGAAGGCGAAGCCGGTCATGCGCAGGCGGGGAAGGGGATAGACCGCCGCCACGCGATAGCCCAGCGGCTCCAGAATGCGGCGGAAGGCGTCGATCCCGCCCGGCAGCGCGCCGGTCGCGCTCGACGGGAAGCGGACGGTGCGCAGCGCGCCGTGATCGAAGCGGATGCGGTCGCCCGCCGCGATGCGGTCGGCGACGTAGGCCCGGCCGGAAGGCACGCGCTCCAGCAGATCGGCGAACAGCGCGGCGTTCATGGCCCAGGTGAAGTCCAGCCGCGATGCCATTCCGGCGGGCGCGCCGGTGGATTCGGGAAGATGGGCGATGCGCGCCAGCGTTTCCTGCGCCGCCGCTGGCCCGACCAGGCCTTCGACCAGCCGGGCAATCGCCGTATCATGCATATCGATCATCTTTCCTTGCGCCGAATGCCCTTAAATGCCAGCTTCACAAAAGGATCGGAAAAGACATTTCATCATCTTCTCATGACGGATCATCATCAGGAAGCCCGGCGCAAGGAACTGCCGCCACTGCCCGCGCTGGCCAGTTTCCTGGCCGCGATCGAAACCAGCAATTTTTCGCAGACGGGGCAGCGCCTTGCGCTCACCCAAAGCGCGGTCAGCCGCCAGATCGCCTTGCTGGAAGACTGGTTGCAGGTGAAGCTGTTCGAACGGAAAGGCCGGCGCGTGGTGCCGACCGCCGCCGCGCTGGCCTATGCCGAAGCGATCGGCCCGGCGGTCGACCGTATCCGCTCCGCCACGCGCCGCGCGCTGCAGCCGCCGCAGGACGCGGCACTGTCGATCGCGACGCTGCCCAGCTTCGGGATGCGCTGGCTGGCGCCGCGCCTGCCCGATCTCAGCGCGCACTATCCGGACATGCTGGTCAACCTTGCCGCGCGGTCCAGCCCGTTCGATTTCGCCGACGAAGGCTTTGATGCCGCCATCCACTTCGGCCTGCCGGACTGGCCCGGCGCGGAACACGCGCTGCTGTTCCGGGAAGACGTGGTGGCCGTCTGCTCCCCCGCATGGCTGGCGGCGCATCCGCTGAATCGGCCCGCCGATCTGGTCGGCAGGACGCTGCTCAGCCTCGATTCCCGGCGCGATTCCTGGTCGCGCTGGTTCGCGGCGGCCGGTGTCCCGGCCAAGGGGCCGCCGGCGGGGCCATTTTACGAACACTTCCTGATGCTGTCGCACGCCGCCGCCGCCGGGCTGGGCGTGGCGCTGGTGCCGCGCTTCCTGATCGTGCCCGAACTGGAAAGCGGCGCGCTGGTGGCGCCGTTCGACCTCGTGCTGACGGCCGAGGAAGCCTACTACCTCGTCTGGCCAATCGACCGGCCGGTCAGCCGGATGCTCGACCAGTTCCGCGCATGGCTGCTGCACGCGGCGGAGGGTTCCTGACGTCCCTCGCTCAGAACCCGTACACCATGGTGAAGCGGGTCACAGTATCGGTTTTCTTGAAGCCGGCCGGCGGATTGCTGTTGTTGGTGATCTGGTAGGATACCCGCGCCGACAGGGCGTTGCTGAGTTTGGCGGACAGCGAGGTCAGCGAATTGAGATTGGTGTTGTCGCGGCTGTAAAGCGCGTTGGCGTCTTCGGTCAGCGTCAGCGTGCGCGAAATCGCCCAGCGCGCGTTGAGCGCGGCGAGGCCCGTCAGGTCGCTGGCGGCCGGTTCGCCGATGTAGCTGGTCTTGCGCCAGGCCGGGCCGGCCTTCACGTCCACGGTGAAATTCGGCTGCGCGATCACGCGATAGCCGAGGCCGCCGGAAAGCGTGGTGCGCGAGGTGAAGCCGGCGAAGCGGTCGCGCTCGTACTGCGCCAGGCCATAGGCGAACAGGCGTTCGTTGAAGCGGTAGTTCGGTTCGAACGCGAACAGCATCTGGTTGCGGCTGGTCTGCCCATTGTTGCGCTGGTAATCGGCCAGCGCGCGCAGGCTGAAGCGCCAGCGCAGGCTTTCCCGGGTCAGCGCCAGCCCGGCGGTGAGGCCGACGGTGGTGGCATTGCCCGATGATTGCGTCGCGCCGATCTGGCCTTCGCCCTTCCAGCCCTCCAGCAGGCCCAGATGGCGCAGCTTCTCTTCCTTGGCGGCGGCGATCTGCGCGCGGTGGTCGCCGATCGTCCGGTCGATCTCCGCCGCGTCGGCGGGGCTGGCCTGCTTCAGGTACTTCGCGATCGTGTCGATATCGGCGTCGTTGCCGCTGGCGATCGCGGCGTCCAGCATGGAGCGCAGCTGGGGCGCGAGTTCGGCATGGGCGGTGCCGGCGGCCAGCAGGGCCGTACCGGCGAGAAGAAACGACGCTGTGCGCATAGAGCCTCGGCTGCGTGACGGATCGGGACTGCGCACAAAGTCCCGATCCCTGCCGGCGTCAATTTGGGGACTGGACCGAAGTGCCGAGCATCGGCGCGAACCTGCTCCATTACGGCAGGGTCCGCGTCGGGCGCGCCGGCTCAGCCCGTCCAATCAGCCCTTGGGCGCACCATAGGGCATCCGGCATTCGTAGCTGCCGGCCAGTTCCGCATCGCCGCCGGTATAGTGGGCATAGGACGGCCACGGGCACATCGGGCGCTGGCGCGAAGGCTGGCTGGAGCGCCAGCTCAGCACCGCTTCGGGCGTCCGGCCCTGTTCCACCCAGGCGACCACCGCGCCGAGCAGGTCGAAATCGTCGAAGGAATCGCCACCCCGGCAATGCCCCATGCCCGGCACCATGTAGAACCGGCTGGCATCGCGCCAGGCCGCGCCGTTCGCGGCGGAGGCGCGCTGCCAGTAGTTCAGCGTGTCGAACGCGGAAAACCACGGATCGCTGACACCGTGGTAGAACAGGATCTTGCCGCCGCGCCCGAGGAAGGTGTTGAGGTTGGTCCAGCTATCGGTATCGGTCAGGCGCTGGCTGGCATTGGCGCGGATGGCCTGGATGCGCGCATCGATATCGATCGCCAGATCGCGATTGGCCGGGCCAAACACGCCCGGCTTGCCCGTGGGCAGGAAGCCGGGAAGGCGGCCCTCGGTATTGGTAATGCCGGTGTCATAGGGATAGGGCGCGTAGAGCGAGGCGCCCGCCTTGTCGCGCGGGGCGGTGAACGCGCGCTGGATCGCGGTGACTTGCGCGGGCTTGAGGCAATCCGCCTTCTGTCCCTTGTGGCAGGCCAGCCGGCTTGCGTCGAAGCGGCATTGCGCCACATTCATGATCATGCCGTCGTCCAGGCCATCCAGCCCGTCGCACTGGGCGAGCAGCCCCTTCTTCAGCACCGCGCGGTCCGCGTCGGAGAAAATGCGTTCGACCAGCGGCTTGCCCGCGCCATCGCGCGGGGCGGCCTGGTTGAACTGCACGGCGGCCCAGCTCAGCGCCAGGTTGGAATTGCCGGTGCGCATGGCCGGCGCGCCCACCACGATGCCGTCGAACAGTTCGGGATAGCGCTGTGCCGCCAGCATCGATTCGCGTCCGCCGGTGGAACAGCCCGCCATATAGCTGTGCCCGACCGCGCGGCCATAATAGCTGGCGATGATCGCCTTGGCGGTGTGCGCCACGGTGGGGACGGCGTTTTCGGAGAAATCCAGCGCGGCGCGCTGGTCGGCCATGAAGCTGTCGTCGAACACCGCGCCCTTGTGGCCGCTGTCGTGGCTGGCCACGGCAAAGCCGCGCGCCAGCGCCGGGATGTCGCCGGCCGCCGCCGCGCCGATCGGCGGGTGGACCGTGCCGTTCAACCCGCCGCCGCCTTGCAGCAGGAAGCGGCCGTTCCAGTTGTCGGGCAGGGCCAGCGCGAAGCCGATGCCGAACGGCTTGCCCCCCGCGCCGGTGCGTTCGCCGATCACGCCTTCGATGCGGCAATGCGGCGGAATGGAATTGGCGAGCGGCGCGGCATCGGGTTCCAGGCGGGTGCCGGCCGGCGTGACGCCCACCGTCCGCGCGGTCAAAATCTTGACGTCGCCGGGCAGGGTCTGGCCGGCCAGCGCGGTGCAGCGGTCCGTGACGGGCGGCGCCGCCACCGCGACAGGGGCAGCGGGCGGAGCGGCGGCAGGACGTGCCGCCAGGGCATGCACGCCGGCACACAACACCGCGGTCATGCCCGTCAGGCCCAGCACCGTGCCGGAAATGCGTCTTGTCATCCGTTCCCCCCTCCACCGGTCCAGTCGTAACACCCGGTCCCCGAAGTTATCGGGTATTACGATTGGCGGGCGAAGGGCAAGCGTTCAGGCGGTTGGCGTTGCGACGATGCGCGTTCAGGCGGGAAGCGACAATTCCGCTTCCATCACCTTGCGCATCTCGAACTTCTGCGCCTTGCCGGTAACGGTCATCGCGAAGGCGCTGACGATGCGGACGTAACGCGGCACCTTGTAATGCGCGATGCGGCCCTTGCAGTGCGCGATCACATCGTGCTCGCCCAGCGTTTCGCCCGGCTTGGCTATGATCCACGCGCAGACTTCCTCGCCGAACTTGGCATCGGCCACGCCGAATACTTGCGCATCGGCGATCGCCGGGTGCGACAGCAGGAACTCCTCGATCTCGCGCGGGTAGATGTTCTCGCCGCCCCGGATGATCATGTCCTTGATCCGGCCGGTGATGCGGACATAGCCCTGCGCGTCCATCGTGGCGAGATCGCCCGAATGCATCCAGCCGTCGCCGTCGATCGCTTCGGCGGTCTTTTCCGGATCGTCCCAGTAGCCCAGCATCACGGCATAGCCGCGCGCGCAATATTCGCCCTGCTGGCCGATCGGCAACGTCTCGCCAGCGAGGCCCACGATCTTCGCCTCGGCATGGGGATGGACGCGGCCCACCGTGGCCACGCGTTCCTCGATCGGATCGTCGGTGGCGGTCTGCGTGGTCAGCGGGCTGGTTTCGGTCATGCCATAGCCGATGGTCACTTCGCGCATGTTCAGCCGTTCCATCACCTGCCGCATGGTGGTGACGGGGCAGGGGGAGCCTGCCATGATCCCGGTGCGCAGCGTCGATACGTCGTAGGCGTCGAGATCGGGCTGGTTCAGGATCGTGATGAACATGGTCGGCACGCCGTAGAGCGCCGTGCAGCCTTCGGCCTGCACCGCTTCCAGCGTCAGGCGCGGGTCATAGGCCTCGCCCGGATAGACCATCGCCGCGCCGCTGGTCAGCGCGGCCAGGTTGCCCAGCACCATGCCGAAGCAGTGGTACAGCGGCACCGGGATGCAGATGCGATCGTCCGGCGTCAGCCGGATCGTGCGCCCGGTGAAGTACCCGTTGTTCAGGATGTTGCGGTGGGTGAGCGTGGCGCCCTTGGGAAAGCCGGTGGTGCCGCTGGTGAACTGGATGTTGATCGCGTCGTTCGGGTCGAGCGTGGCATCCACGCCCGCCAGCCGCGCGGGATCGGGCTCGGCGCGCAGGTCGGCCCAGGGCATGAAGCCCTCGTGCCGTTCCTCGCCCAGCACCACGATCTGCTGCAGCAGCGGCAGCTTTTTCGCGCCCAGTTCGCGCAGCATCCCCACGTAGTCGCTGGTCTTGAACCGCGCCGCGGTGACCAGCACCGTGCAGCCCACCTTGTTCAGCGCGTATTCCACTTCGGAAACGCGATAGGCGGGGTTGATGGTAACCAGCACCGCGCCGATGCGGGCGGAGGCGAACTGGATCACCGCCCATTCCGCGCAGTTGGGCGCCCAGATACCCACACGATCGCCCTTGCGCACGCCCAGATCGAGCAGGCCGGTGGCGATGCGGTCGGCCTCGGCGTCCAGCTCCGCCCAGGTCCAGCGGATGCCCTGGTGGCGCGAAGCCAGCGCCAGCCCGTTGCCCCAGCGCCGGCCCGCTTCGCGCAGCGCGCCGCCGATCGTCGTTTCCAGAAGGGGGACATCGGTCGCCCCCCGCGTGATCGACAAGCCCTGCATCATCCTCCGCTCTTGTTTACTTCTTGATATTGATGACCTGAAGCTGGGTATATTCGGCCAGCCCTTCCACCGACTGTTCCACGCCCAGCCCCGAATTCTTGAAGCCCGCCATCGGAATGTGCGGCCCGATGCCGACATGCTGGTTCACCCAGACCTGCCCGCTTTCGATGCGCGAGGCAATGTCCGCCGCGCGGGCCACGTCCTTCGACCACACCGATCCGCCCAGCCCGTATTCCGAAGCGTTGGCGCGGGCGATCACGTCCTCCACGTCATCGAAGCGGATCACCGGCAGGATCGGGCCGAACTGTTCCTCGTCCACGATGCGATCGCCGTCGGTCACGTCGCGCACGATCGTCGGGCGGATGAAATAACCGGCGCGTTCCATCACCTCGCCGCCGGCGATCACCTTGCCTTCCGCCTTGGCCGCGTCGAGGAAACCCTTGACCTTGTCGAACTGCATCGCGTTCTGGATCGGGCCGATCTGCGTGCCCTGCTGCAAGCCGTCGTCCACCACGGCGGCCTGCGCCAGGTTGGCCAGTTCCTCGCACATCGCGTCATAGATATCGGCGTGGACATAAGCGCGCTTCACCGCCAGGCACACCTGCCCGCAGTTGAGGAAGGCGTTGCCGAAGATCGCCTGCGCGGTTTCGCGCACGTCCACGTCCTCCAGCACGATCGCCGGGTCGTTGCCGCCCAGTTCCAGCGTCACGCGCTTGAGCGTGTCCGCGCCCGTCGCGGCGATGCGCTTGCCGGTGGCGGTCGATCCGGTGAAGCCGATCTTGGCGACATCGGGGTGCGAGGTCAGGTGCGGCCCCAGGTCGTTGGCGTCGGTGATCACGTTGACCACGCCCGCCGGGAAGATGTCGCGGCACAGCTCGCCCAGCATCAGCGCCGCGACCGGCGTTGTCGGCGCGGGCTTCAGCACGATCGCGTTGCCGGCCAGCACGGCGGGGCCGATCTTCCAGCAGGCGACCAGCAGTGGGAAGTTCCACGCGATGATCCCTACCACCACGCCCAGCGGCTTGTGCTTCACCGCGATATAGCCCTCGGCATCGTCCTGGATCACGCGGTCGGGCAGTTCCAGCGTGGCGTAGTGCCGCAGGTATCCCTCGGTCCAGGCGAGTTCGCCCTGCGCCTCGGCCAGCGGCTTGCCCTGTTCCAGCGTCAGCGTGCGGGCGAACTCGTCCTTCCGCGCGGCGATGGCGTCCGCCAGTTCGATCAGCTTCTTGCTGCGTTCTGCGAACGGCACCGCTGCCCAGCCCGGCACGGCGGCCTTGGCGGCGGCGATGGCCTGGTCCGCCTGCGCCGCCGAGGCGCGGGGAACCGTGGTGAAGGGTTCCCCGGTCGCCGGGTTGACGATGTCCATGGTCATGTCGCCCGGGACGAGTTCGCCGCCGATCAGCAGCTTGGTATCGGTCATTTTCCTCTCCCCCGCGCTCGTGGCGCGGATTGTTGTCCCTAGAACTTGGCGCCCAGCGTCACGCCGAACGTGCGCGGGTTGCCGATGTGGTTGTAGTCGAAGCCGAAGCCCGCCAGCAGGTCCACCCGCGACGTGAAGTAGAACTTGTTGCCCAGATTCTTGGCCCAGACCGACAGCGAATAGCGCCCGTCCGCCGTCTCCAGATCCACATGCCCGCCCACCAGCGCATAGGACGACTGGCGCAGGCGGGGGACGTTGATCACCTCGAAGAACTGGTTCGACTGGTACGAGAGGTCCGGATGGATCGAGAACGTCAGGGCGTCGTTCTTGAACACGGTGAAGTCGATCCCGGCGTTGAAGGTCAGCGAAGGCGCGTTCGACAGGCGGCGGCCCGAAACGTCGGTGCCGCTCACGTCGCCCCGGATGATCTTGGTGGACAGCAAGCCCAGGCCACCGTGGAAGGTGAAGGTATCGGTCGGGCGCACCGTCAGTTCCGCTTCCGCGCCATAGATGCGCGACTTGGGAATGTTGAGCAGCGTCTGCGCGGCGGTGGTGGGATCGACGTTGATGAACTGCTGGTTGCGGTAGTCGTAATAGAACGCCGCCATGTTCAGCGTGACGCGGCGGTCTCAGAACTGCGTCTTGGCGCCGACTTCGTACGAGGTGACCTTTTCGGCCTTGGCGACGCTGAGTTCCGACGGATCGAAGAACGCCTGCGCGTTGAAGCTCGGCGCGCGATAGCCCTTGCTGAAGCTGGCGTAGAGAAGATCGCCGCTCGCCAGCTTGTAATCGAAGCCGATCTTGCCCGAGACGTTGTTGTTCTTGTAGCGCAGCGCCGACGGCGGGATCAGCGTGGCGACAAGGCTGTTGTCCACGCCCAGCGCGTCGGACCGGAAGCCGCTCTGCACGCCCGTATCGTGGGTATAGCGCAACCCGCCGCGCACGGTCAGCGCATCGGTCAGCTTGTATTTCAGGTCGCTGTAGAGCGCGAAACTCTTCTTGATCTGGGTGAACTGGTTCTTGACCTTGCAGGCCAGCGGCAGCCCGTCGGCGCAATCCTGCGCGTTGATGAAGCCATCGCCGTTGACGTCCACGTCGGTCGCGATCTCGAACGTGGTCTCGTTATAGACCTTCTCGCGGTTGAAATAGGCGCCCAGGATGAAATCGAACGGACCGCCGGTGTCGCTGGTCAGGCGCAGGTCCTGCGCGAACTGGCTGGCGCGGTCGTAATAGGGGATTTCCAGCAGCTTCGTGGCGGTGCCGTCGGTATCCTCGCGGAAGAACAGCGTGCCCTTGTCGTAGGAGGTAATGCTGGTGATCGCCAGCGTGTCGGACACGTCGATGTTGGTGGTCAGCGCGACCGACGTGGTGCGCGCGCGGCGGCGCTGGCTGACGTCGGAGGCGATTTCCCACTTCGACAGGCCGGGCCGCTGCACGGCTTCGGGCTGGGCATAGATGCCGTAATTCTGCGGGTTCTGAAAGCTGGTGGAGGCACGCAGGGTGAAGCGCACGCTGTCGGTCGGTTCGAACTTCAGCGTGCCGCGCAGCGCGTATTCGCGCGTGCTGGCCAGGTCCGGCAGGCCGGGCACCACGTTCTTGAACCAGCCGTCCGCGCGCGAGAACGTGCCGGCCACGCGCAGCGCGGCCTTGTCGCCCAGCGGCACGTTGACCGCGCCGTTCACGTCCACGCGGTTGTAGTTGCCGTATCCCGCGTTGAGATAGCCGCTGGTCTCGCCCAGCTTGGCATCGCGGCTGATGATGTTGACCGCGCCGCCGGTGGTGTTCTTGCCATAGAGCGTGCCCTGCGGCCCGCGCAGCACTTCCACGCGCTCCAGATCATACATGGCGACGCCCAGGAAGGCGAAGTTGCCTTTGTACACTTCATCGTAATAGGTCGCGACCGGGCTGGACTGGTTGAGGCTGTAGTCCGACATCGACACGCCGCGCAGCGCGAAGATCGGCGTGTTGTCGCCCACGATCGAGGTCAGCTGCAGGTTGGCGACCTTGGTCACCAGGCTGTCCACGTTGGTGATGCGCGATTTTTCCAGCGCGTCGCCGCCAATCGCCGAAACCGAGATCGGCACCGACTGGAGGTTTTCCGATCGCTTCGCGGCGGTGACCACGATTTCGCCCGGTGCGCTTTCGCTGCTGGTGCTGTTGCTTTGCGCCTGCGCGAAGGCCGGGGTGGCCGTGGCGGTGAAGATCGCGATCGCGCTCAGTGCGGTGTTGCGGAGAAGACGTTCCCTCATGGTATTGCTACCTCCCATTGTGATGGTGCCCCGTTTAGGGGCGCGCTTGTTCCTGCCCTGGTTGTGAAAACCCCTCGACCAGGCGCGCTCTCATCGCGGCGCGCTCGAGCCGAAGGGGGTGTTGGCGCAGACGCCCGATTTCCTCCGCCGTGTAGGGGCGGAAGTCGGCCGGCATGTGCGCCGCGTCGAACGTGTAGAGGGTCCAGTTGACCAGGTTGGCGAGCCGCGCGTCGTCGAGATTGACGGTCGAAACGCCGGGCACGCGGCCGATGAATTCGCGCCCGCCCGGCACTGACAGGAACCGGGCGACGATGTGCTTCATCGGCGGATTGGAATGATCATCCCCGCTGCCGTCGGGCCGGTGGCAGCCCTGGCATTTCAGCATGTAGTCGACCTTGGCCTGCCGCACGTCCGTCACGCCCGGCGGCGCGGCCTCGCCCGCCTTCACGCCAGCGCCGGCCAGCAGGGCGGCAAGGAGCGGAAAGGCGAGCAGGGCCGGTTTCATTTACCGCCGGCCCCGGCATGGAGGCGGGCGACGTCGGCCGAGGAAAGCGATGCGCCGCCGGCCCGGACCGTGCCGATCTCGGCCGGGGTGAAGCGGCGGAACGCCGGCCCGGCCTTGGTGATCGTGGTGCCGACATGGTTGAGCACGGCGGCGATGGCGGCATCGTCAAGGCCGGATTGCGCCGGCATCACCCCGCGAAAGGCCTTGCCTTCGACCGTGATCGGGCCGGACAGCCCCTTGATCACGGCCAGCGCGATGTAGCGCCGGCCCTCGTTGCGCGCTGCCAACGTGCGGAAATCCACGCCCAGAGGGGGATAGGCGCCGGGCACGCCCGCACCGGTCGCGGTGTGGCAGGCGGCGCAGCGGCCATAGAGCGCCGCGCCATTCGGTTCCGCACCGCCGGCCTGCGCCGGGCTGCGCGCGACCAGCGCCGCGGTCAGCGCCACCGCACCCAGCGCGGCGAACTTCAGGACCCCCTTCATTTCGGCTGGTCCAGCGCCACGCCCACGATCACCGCCGTGGAGCAGTTGTACACGCTGCTCTGCGAACCCAGGCACCAGTTGTAATCGTTGTTCGATTGCGGGCGCACCTGCGGGCGATCGCCCTCGTTGCGGTTGCACAGGCACTGTCCGCACGAGGACGTGCCGCAGCAGTCGTTATAGCTGATAATATAGGCGCGGTTGTCGGCCGGGTTGGTGCAGGTGCCGATCCAGGTGATCGGCGACATTTCCGTGCCCGGCGGGCAGCTGCTGACCGACCCGCCGCAGCAGGTGCAGAGGAAGCCGTCGATCGCGCAGTAGCGCCAGTAATCGCAGCTCGTGCGGTCACCGGGGTCCTGGTCGATGCCGGCGGTTACCGGGCTATGGGTCGGCCCGCCGCCGTGCGTGGCGGCGCGCGCCACCGGCAGGACGGGGAAGGTGGCCGCGCCGGTCATGCCGGCGCCTAGCCACGCCAGCATCGACCGGCGCGACGTGCCGCGGGCGATGCGCCGGGCGAATTTCTCGGTAAGCTTGTCAAAGCCGGCCATGGCTCAGGCCTCCCTGTTGCGGCGGGCGAGATAGTCCTGGATCGACGCCACGCCGCGTTCCTTGGCTTCGAACAGACTTTCGAGGTGCTCCCGGCTGTTGACGAGGCCGAGCGAGGCGACTTTGCCGGCTTCGTCGAGCAGCACCGCATAGGGCAGCTTCGATACGCCGAAGGCGCGGCCGAGCGCTTCGGACAGGACCAGCGGAATGCCGTCGAGGCCGTGGTCCTTGGCAAGCTGGCGGTATTGTCCCTTGGTGCCGTCGCCCGCGATCACGATGTCGATCCAGTCGGCTTCGGCGCGCGCGGCGGAGCGCACCACCGGCAGCAGGGACTTGCACACCGGGCAATCGGGCGAGGCGAAGAACAGCAACTGGCTGCGGCCTTCGCGCTTGCCGCCGATCTCGATCGGCGCGCCGTCGATGGTGGTCACCGTCATGGGCGAGGCGGTTTCACCGACCTCCACCTTCTGGTGCAGGGTCAGTGCGCCGGCCGGCGCGATGCGTTCGTGGAGAATGCCGACCTGGCGGGCAAGGGCTGCGATCAGCAGCGCCTGAACGATCACGGCGGTCCACAGCAGGATCTGGGATGTCAGCATCACGGCTTCCTCCACGCGGGTTGGGGAATGGCGAGCAGCTCGGAAACTCCGAGGTAGAGCGCACAAAGTCCGGCGGCGGCGAAGGGCGTTTCGATGCCGAACGCCGCCGCCGGGAGGGTGGAAACGAGGCCGGCTGCCAGTGCGAGCAGCGCCGGGCGGGCGGTTTGCGCCAGGGTCACCGGCTTTTCGCGGGCGACCAGGTCGCAGCCGCAATCGAGCACTTCGCCCCGGCGGCGGAACAGGGCGATAGCATAGCCCAGCCACAGCGCGGCGGCGATCAGCGCGCCGGTCCTTTGCAGGGGAGCGATCAGCAGGCAGGCCGCCGCCACCGCTTCCACGCTGCCCGCCGTCAGGAGGAGCAGCGGGCCGGAACTTGGGCGCGTGCCCGCCAGCCGCGCGGCGGCGATGGCGAGCCGTTCATGGGCCAGCCCCTTGTGCAGCGCCGATCCGGCCAGCAGCAGCGCAAGGAACAGGGTGATCGAGCCGGTTGCGGGCGCCATCTCAGGGCACCGGCGTGATGAGGATCGGGTTGGCGGCAACCGTCGCGCCCAGCGAACGGACGAAGGCCCCGGTCGCGGCGTCGTGCACGTCGATCACGCCATCGGCGCGCGCCACGATCAGGTGCGGGGTGTCCTCGGGCGTCACGCCCACGGCCACGCCCACCGACCGCAGCGGGAAGCGGGCAACTCGCGCCTTCTTCGCCGGGTCGATCACCCATACTTCGGTGCCGCCATCCTTGTGGCTGCCCTCGCGACCGTTGGGGCTCATCAGCACGTAAAGAAGACCCTTCGCGTCCGTCGCGATCACTTGCCAGCCGCCCGGCCGCCATTCGGGCGCGCCGCCTTCGGCCGTGCCCACGTTGAACGCACCGGGCAGGGGGCGGGGAACCGGGCCGGAGAAATCGAAGCCCTGGACCTGCCCGTAGTAGCTGACGAACCAGCCCGTTCTGCCCATCATCGCGGGTGTGCTGAACAGCGGCTGCTTGTCGATGTCCTGCACCGTGGCGATGGTCTTCGACGAGGCGACCTGGCCCTTGTCGTCCAGCGTCACGCTGAACATCGAACCATCGGCGCAGAAGCTGCTGAAACCGCGTTCGCCGGTGGGATAGATCTGCGCGCAGCCGGGCAGGTCGATCTCGCCCAGGATCCTGCGTGCGTCGAGGTCGACCACCGTCACCGATTGCGCGGGCGTGAAGTTCGCCACCAGCGCCCAGTGTTCGCCGTTGGTGAACTGGAACAGGTGCGGATAGGTCACCGATTGCTGGCGCTTGCCGCCGGGCAGCACGATCTCGCCCTTGGGCTGGAGCGTTTCCATGTCCCAGATGGTGATCGCGTCGGTGCGTTCGCCCCGCGTCAGGCGCGAGAAGAAGGTTTCGGCCGTGTAGATTTCGCCGCGCTGGCGCGAGACCAGCGAATTGGCGAACTGCGCCGCGCGCACCAGCCCCTTCAGCGGCTGGTTGGCCGATGTCGTGTCCACCACCGCAAGGCGTCCGTCGAGGATCGAGGCGAAGTAGAAATCGTGGATGACGACCCAGCTTTTCGGCCACACCTTCGGCAGCGCCTTGACCGTGGGGATCGGCTCTTCGGGCAGCGGCGTGGGATAGGCGGCGGGTGCGGCGGAAACCGCGCTCGCCGAAACGGAGAGGGCAAGCGCCAGAGCAAGAAACCTCATGCGGTACTCCCAGAGTCTCGGCGAATTGTTGCGCCTTTGTTGCCGGGAGAATGACGAAACAGGCGTAATTCTGTCAAGTGACCTAATTTTGTCGCGTGACATATTTTTTGAGAGAAGTTATCAAGGGCGAAAGCGGAGCTGAAATTTATTATGAATCAGTATGATGGTGCGCCATCGTTCGTCACGGACCTGGTATTTCCCGAACGCGAGGGCGGCTATGCCAAGGGCCACGAGACGCGCGAACTGATCCTGCGCACCGCGCTGCACATCCTGATCGAGGAAGGCTATCGCGCGATGTCGATGCGGCGAGTCGCTGCCGCCTGCGACATGAAGTTCGGCAACCTGACCTATCATTTCCGCAGCCGCGAGGATCTGGTGCGCGAACTGCTCGACGCCGTGATCCGCAGCTACGAGCAGGAATTCGACACCATCGTGAGGATGCCCGGCGCGCCGCCGGAGGAGCGGTTGCGCCGCCTGTGCTTGCTGGTGCTGGAAGACATCCGCAGCAAGAAGACCACACGCTTGTTCCCGGAGCTATGGGCGCTGTCCAACCACGACGAATTCGTGTTCGACCGCGTTCACGAACTCTATGTCCGCGCCCGCGCGCCGGCGATTGAGATCATCCGCGAAATGCGCCCCGACCTGCCGTGCGAGGCCTGCGAGATGCTCGCGCTGTTCATCTCCGCCTCGATGGAGGGGATGACTGTCTTCGCCGGCTACGACAAGCCGTTCGAGCCGCACATGGCCAAGCTGGAAAGCATCGCGCTCCAATCGTTCATCGCGCTGCTGAAAACGGTAACGGCGGAGGAGGCGCTGGCCCTGGGCGAGGGGCGCGTGCCTCCGACAGCCGGTTGAGTGGCAGCAAGGACGCGGTTAGCCGACCGCCCCAAAATCCCCCACACCCGTTCGTCCTGAGCTTGTCGAAGGACGCGCGATACAGTTGATCGAGAAGCAGCAGAGCGCAACGCCAGCACCGCGCGCGTCCTTCGACAGGCTCAGGACGAACGGAGTTGCTTATGTATGGCGCCCACTATTGTGTCCCGTGTGTAATAGCCGCTCGGGCGGGAATGGTGGGGGCAGACATCGCTCGAATCTCTAGCCATTGCCGTTTCACCTTGTGCCGCTGCAATCCGACGTGCAGCTAGGTAGCCGATGATTGGCAGCGCGGTGGGAATGGTGATGAGCCACCACAGGCTGGAAGCCGGGTAGGCGGAATGTTAGAGCGCAAATAAGAATTTAGGAAATCGGACGATGAGGACGTTTGCTGCCGTGAGGATTTTCCTAGTCACAGCCTCGTTGCTGCTCTCCGGCATTCTTTCCTCAGCGATGGCTGAAACCACAAAGGAGCAACTGCTATCCAGTGCGCTTATTCCAACTTTAAGATTGGACATGCCTACCTGGCAGCCTCTGTCTGATAAGCAAATAAAAGCCATATTTTTGGATCGACAACTTGAATTTGATGAAGACTATGAACCGGTGCCCGGTGCAAAAGTAGGTATCAGATTCTACGGCGGATGTCCGACCATCGAGACCTTTTTCGCCGACGGCACATGGCAAATGTATTTCTGTTCTATTGGACCGATGACGTTTCACGGACGCTGGACGGTGGAGCCACACGGACAGGTCGGATGGCTATGTGTTCAATCTGACGAATGGCCATCTGGTTGTCGCACTGTCTGGCAGGGTTCAACTGCAAACCGAATCATAATGCAACTCAGCGGGCCGGATGCAAAAAAAAATTGGGGGCGTGATGGGGCTTACAATCCTTATCGGCTTGTTCCTGCCGTGAAGTGAAGGTGGCAATTGCGTAAGTGGCAGCCAACAGGATAATCAAAAGGCCATCCCCGATGGCAGCAATATTGTGGTATCCAAAGAGGTTGGTATCTCAGCGGAATTTCCAGATAACTGCCGTCCCTACAACGCGAGCGCCCTCTCGATCACGCCGCGCGCGGCCGCAGGGGTGTCGTCGCGGCACAGCAGCGCCAGTTCGACGGTGGCGGCGTGATCGGCCAGGGGGCGGAAGGTGAGGCCGTCGAGCGCGAGGTGCTGGAGCGAGGCGGGCGCGAGGACCACGCCGCGCCCGGCGGCGGCGAGCACGGCGGCGGAGATGAAATCGTCGGTGCGGTGAAGCGCGGGCATGGCGAAGCCGCCGGCGCGCGCGAGGTCGCGCACCGCTTCGGCAAGGCCCACTTCCTCGTGGAACTGCGGCATGATGAACGGCTCGCCGGCCAGGTCCGCCAGCCGGACGGCGACGTGGCGGGTCAGCGGATGGTCGTCGGCCAGCGCCAGCACCAGCGGTTCGCGGTGGACGGTGCGCGCGGTGATGGCCGGGGGGTAGGACGGCCTGGGGCGGGTCAGCCCGATGTCGATCTCGCCCGAAACGATGCGGTCGAACTGCACCGGCGTTTCCATCAGCGAAAGGCGCACGTCCAGATCGGGCAGGGCATCGCGCAGCGCTCGCAGCACGCGCGCCAGCGTCCCGCTCATCGCCGCGGAGAACACATAGCCGATGCGCAGCGGTCCGGCGGCACCGCGCGCGATGTTGCGGCCGATCCGCTCGGCCTGCCGCAACGAGGCCAGCGCCGCGCGCGCCTCGTCCAGAAAGAGCTGGCCGGCGCGCGTCAGCGCCACGTCCTTGCGGCTGCCCCGCGTGACCAGCCGGGCGCCCAGCCGGTCTTCCAGCCGCTGCAGGCGCTTGCTGACGACCGACTGCGCGATGCCCAGCCGGTCGGCGGCGCGCAGGAAGTGCCGGGTTTCGGCAATGGCCAGGAACGCTTCGAGCTGGTCGCCGTCGAGCATCATTCATTCCATATCGCGATTGAACATGGCAAATTCGGTTCTTGATGCGATCGATGGCAGGTTGCAGGATCACGCGCAAGGAGGACGCCACATGGCAGGAATGGTTCGGTTCGATTGGGAAGACGCCTTCGCGCTCGATGGGCAACTGACCGAGGATGAGCGGCTTATCGCCGGCTCCGCCCGCAGCTTCGCGCAGGATCGCCTGCAGCCGCGCGTGATCGATGCCTTCGCGCAGGAACACACCGATCCCGCGATCTTCCGCGAAATGGGCGAACAGGGCCTGCTCGGTATCACGCTGCCTGAAAAGTATGGCTGCGCCGGCGCGTCCTACGTCTCCTACGGCCTCGTCGCGCGCGAGGTGGAGCGCGTCGATTCCGGCTACCGTTCGATGATGAGCGTGCAGTCCAGCCTGGTGATGTTCCCGATCTACGAATACGGATCGGAAGATCAGCGGATGAAGTACCTGCCCAAGCTCGCCACGGGCGAATTTATCGGCTGCTTCGGCCTGACCGAACCCGATGCCGGCTCCGATCCGGGTGGAATGCGTACCCATGCGGTGAAGGTTGATGGTGGTTATCGCCTATCCGGTTCAAAAACCTGGATTTCCAACGCGCCCATCGCCGATGTCTTCGTGATCTGGGCCAAGTCCGAAGCGCATGGCGGCGCGATCCGCGGCTTCATCCTCGAAAAGGGCATGAAGGGCCTGTCCGCGCCCAAGATCGACAACAAGATCTCGCTGCGCGCCTCGATCACCGGCATGGTGATGATGGACGATGTGTTCGTGCCCGAAGACGCGCTGCTGCCCAACGTCGAAGGGCTGAAGGGGCCGTTCGGCTGCCTCAACCGCGCGCGCTACGGCATTTCGTGGGGCGCGCTGGGCGCCGCCGAGTTCTGCTACCACGCCGCGCGCCAGTATGGCCTCGATCGCAAGCAGTTCGGCCGCCCGCTCGCCGCGACGCAGCTGTACCAGAAGAAGCTGGCCGACATGCTGACCGAGATCAGCCTGGGCTTCCAGGCATCGCTGCGCGTCGGCCGCCTGATGGACGAAGGCGCCTTCGCGCCGGAAATGATCTCGATCGTCAAGCGCAACAACGTGGGCAAGGCGCTCGACATCGCGCGGACCGCGCGCGACATGCACGGCGGCAACGGCATCTCCGGCGAATACCAGGTGATCCGCCACATGGTGAACCTTGAAACCGTGAATACCTACGAAGGCACGCACGACGTTCACGCGCTGATCCTGGGCCGCGCGATCACGGGCATCGCCGCGTTCTGAAGGCGTCAGGACAGGGGCGCCGGTACTGGCCCACCCCCAACCCCTCCCGCAGGCGGGAGGGGAGTCAAAGGAGGGGCTTTCGACACTTCTCCCCTCCCGCTTGCGGGAGGGGCAGGGGCGGGTAATCGATACCTTACGCGCCCCTCACGTTGCCTGTGGCGTTGGCGCGGTGATGATGCGATCGCGCGCGGCGCGGATGTCGCCGGCCTCGATCTGGATTTTCAGCCGTTCGCGATCGTTGTTGCGATAGATGTCTTCGGCCCGGTTGATCGCTTCCAGGTTGACGCCCGCATCCTCCAGCGCCAGCCGCGCCATCTTGACGGCCGATTCCATCACCTCGCGAACGATCCCGCTGACGGGCGTGCGCTTCAGGCGGATCACCGCGCGGCGGTCATAGGCTCGCACATAGATCAAGGCCTGTGGAAACGCCTCGTGCACCGCCTCGATCATCTCGGCGTCCAGCTGGTCGCCATCGGTGCAGAACAGGATCAGTTCGGCCTCGGCCGCGCCGGCCTGGCGCAGCACGTCCAGCCGGCAGCCGTCGCCGAAATAGACCTTTGCGCCGAAGCTCGCCGCCACGTCGATCATCTCGATGTCGGTGTCGATCAGCGTGACCTCAATGTCGCTGGCGTTCAGCATCTGCGCCACCGTCTGACCGAAGCGGCCATAGCCCACGACGATCGCGCTCGCGCCGTCGGCGCTCGGGCCTTCGCGCTCGCCCTGGTCGGCCGCTGGTTCGTCGCGAAAGCGGCGGGTGGCCATCATCAGGAACGGCGTGCTCGCCATCGATACGGTGACGATCGCGCCGAACAGGCTGGCGGCCTCGGGCGCGACAAGCAGTGCGTTCTGTGCCTGCGTGAACAGCACGAAGCCGAATTCGCCGCCCTGGCTCAGCAGCAGACCCAGCGCCATCGCACCGCGCCAGGTCATGCGGAAGGCCAGGCCGATCAGGAAGATCACCGCCGCCTTCGCCACCACCAGCGCCGTCGCCATGCCCAGCACGAACAGCGGCCGCTGCGCGATGGCATTGAGATCGAGCATCATGCCCACTGCCAGGAAGAACAGGCCCAGCAGGATCGACCGGAACGGCTCGACATCGGCTTCCAGTTCGTGGCGATAGGGCGAATCCGCCAGCATCACCCCGGCGATGAAGGCGCCCAGTGCGGTGGACAGGCCCAGTGCTTCCATGATCGCCGCCGCCGCGATCACCGTGAACAGCGCCGCCACCACGAACATCTCGCGCTCGCCCAGCTTGCCGATCAGGCGGAACAGCGGGCGGATCAGGAAGCGCCCTGCGGCGACAAGGCCGACGATCGCGCCGATGGTGTACAGCGACAGCAGCCATCCCGGCGGGCCACCCACGTCGGCCGGGTTGCGGCTCATCGCGGCGATGATCGTGATCATCGGAATGATCGACAGGTCCTGGAACAGCAGGATGGCGAAAGCCCGTTCGCCAAACGGCGTGCGCAACCGGCCCGACGATTGCAGCATCGGCAGCACCTGCGCGGTGGAGGAAAGCGCCAGCGGCAGGCCCAGCGCCAGCGCGGCGGCGGACGAAAACTCCGTGCCCAGCGCGATCATCGCGGCGATGGCCATGCCGCAGGCGGTCACCTGCAGCAGGCCCAGCCCCAGGATGTCGCGCTTCATCTTCCACAGGCGCGAAGGGTTCAGTTCCAGCCCGACCAGGAACAGCAGCAGCGTGATGCCCAGTTCGGCGATGCCCAGCTTCTGTTCGGCATCGCCGACCAGCCCCAGCACTTGCGGCCCCACCACCGCGCCGGCGACGAGGTAGCCCAGCGTGGCGCCCAGCCGCAGGCGCCGGAACAGCAGCACGAAGCCCAGCGCGAAGCCGAGCAACAGGAAGCCGTCGTGCATCATGGAATGCGGCGCGCCGCCGTTCATCGGGTTCGGACCTTCAGCATGCCTCTTCTGTAGCCAGCCGCGCGCGGGCCGCAACCCACCGCGTTCGCTTTCGTCCTGCCGCCTTTCGCTCAATCATGGCCGCGCGCTTGCTTGCCTCGCGGGCTGACGTCAGGCTAACGCGGCTGCATGATGCATCGTCGCCGATCCGGTCTGTTTCCGCCGCCCGTCCTGCGCGCATCTTTTTGGTTCTGCTGTGCCTTCGCGGTGGTCATGGCTGTGCTGCCGCATCCGCCGCAGCTGCCGGTAGACCGGCTGGGCGACAAGTTCGAACACATGCTGGCCTTTTCGGTGCTGACCCTGCTGGCCGCGCTCGGCTGGCCGGCGTTCCCGAAGCGGCGCATTGCCGAGCGGCTGTCGTTTCTGGGCGCGCTGATCGAACTGGCGCAGTCGATCCCGGAGCTGCACCGCGATTGCGACATCCGCGACTGGATCGCCGATACGCTGGCGATCCTTGTGGTGCTGGGGATCGTGGCGGCGGTCCGCCGCGCGCGTGCCGCCGGTTAACGGTTTCCTTGGCGCGCCCTTTGCATTAGGGCGCCTGCATGGAAAATCTGGTCCGTTCATCCGCTCAGCAGCCCACCGACAATCCCGGTGCCCTGCTCGACATCGCCGAGGTACGCGCGGCGGCGGAGCGAATTAGCGGACAGGTGGTGCGCACCCCCACGCTTTACAGCAGGACGCTGAGCGCCATCACCGGCGCCAACATCTGGCTCAAGTTCGAAAACCTCCAGTTCACGGCCGCCTACAAGGAACGCGGCGCGCTCAATGCCCTTCTACAACTCGATGAGGAACGCCGTTCGCGCGGCGTGATCGCGGCTTCGGCCGGCAACCATGCGCAAGGTCTGTCATACCACGGCACGCGGCTGGGCGTGCCCGTCACCATCGTCATGCCCAAGACGACGCCGACGGTGAAGATCATGCAGACCGAGAGCAACGGCGGCAAGGTCGTGCTCGAGGGCGAGACGTTCGACGAGGCCTATGCCTATGCCCGGTCGATGGAAAAGCAGCTCGGGCTGACCTTCGTTCATCCGTTCGACGATCCGCAGGTCGCCGCCGGGCAGGGCACGGTGGCGCTGGAGATGCTGGAGGACGCGCCCGAGATCGACATGCTGGCGGTGCCGATCGGCGGGGGCGGGCTGCTTTCGGGCATGGGCACGGCGGCGCGGGCGCTGAAGCCCGATATCGGCCTGATCGGGGTGCAGGCGCAGCTTTATCCGTCGATGTACGACAAGCTGAAGCACGCCGATCTGCCATGCGGCGGCGATACCCTGGCCGAAGGCATCGCGGTCAAGGAGCCGGGCGCCTTCACCTCGGCCGTGCTGGCCCAGCTTGTCGACGATATCGTGCTGGTCGATGAAGCCGCGCTCGAAACCGCGGTGGCGCTGCTGCTCCAGATCGAGAAGATCGTGGTCGAAGGCGCGGGCGCGGCCGGGCTCGCCGCGGTGATGCGCAACCGCGCCCTGTTCGAAGGGCGCAACGTGGGCATCGTGCTGACCGGCGGCAACATCGATACCCGCCTGCTCGCCAACGTACTGCTGCGCGATCTGGCGCGGTCGGGCCGGCTTGGCCGCCTGCGCATCGTGCTGCAGGATCGCCCGGGCGCGTTGTTCCATGTGGTCGAGGAGTTCAACCGCTACCAGGTGAACATTCTCGAAGTCTGGCACCAGCGCATCTTCACCTCGCTCCCGGCCAAGGGACTGACGGCCGAGATCGAATGCGAGGCGCGCGATCGCGAGCAGATCGACCTGCTGGTCGCGGCGCTCCGCGCCAAGGGATATGACGTGGTTCAGATCGAACTGGGCTGAAATCGCGCCTCGCCTGACCGTTCTGGGAGTGTCCGTCTCGTAAAGGATGCGCCGCCCTGTCGTCCGGAAGCGGGACAGGGCGGCGCAAACCGGGCCTGCGCCGGCCTCGAGACGGACTGAGGCGCATAATTTCGTGGTTAAGGGTCTTTCACCAAGTTCGATGCTGAGGCATTGTCGTTTTTGAACGGCGCCGGATGGTCCGGACGCCCAGAGGAAGCCCAGCAGGCCGTGACCGCGCCCGTCCGTTTTCCCCGCTTTTTCGTGACGAGCCCCGCGCCGTGCCCCTATCTTGAGGGCAAGAGCGAACGGAAGGTGTTCACCGAGCTGAAGGGGCCGCATGCCGACGACCTGAACGACGCGCTGGGCCGTATCGGTTTCCGCCGCAGCCAGACCGTCGCCTACCGCCCCAGCTGCATCGATTGCACCGCCTGCGTGTCTGTGCGCGTCGTGTCGGACGAATTTCAGCCCTCTTCGGCGCAGCGCCGGGCGATCAAGGCCAATTCGGACCTGATTGTTACTGCATGCAAGCCGTGGTCGACGCAGGAACAGTTTGACCTCCTGCGGCGTTACCTGTCGGCGCGCCACCCCGATGGGGGCATGGCGGCGATGGACGAGATGGATTTTGCTGACATGGTGGAACATACGCCAGTCAGAAGCTATGTGATTGAATACAGGGAACCGGGCGTGGGTGGCGCGCCGGGCAAACTGGTGGGAGCCTGCCTTACCGACCATCAGGGCGATGGTCTTTCGATGATCTACAGTTTCTACGATCCACATCACGAGACGCGCACCGGGCTTGGAACCTACATCATCCTCGATCACATTCTGCACGCGGCGAGAATCGGCCTGCCCTACGTCTACTTGGGGTATTGGGTCGAAGGATCTTCGCGCATGCAGTACAAGGTGCGCTTCCGTCCGCTCGAACGCCTTGGCCGCGATGGCTGGGAGCGTTTCTCGACTGATGAGCAGGCCAGTGCCATCGATCGCGCGGCCACCCCGCGGCAGGACGCTTTCGAGCGCGGGGGCAAGGATGGTCTGCACGCCGGACAGGAAATCTACCGTCCGGCCTGATCATGCTTCGTTGCGGATGTCTGGATCGCTGACGCGGATCATCGCGGCGGCGCTCGTTTTCGCGCTGGTGCCCGCGCCGATGGCGCTGGCGCAATCGCGCGATACCGACCAGGCGCTCAAGGACCTGATTCCCGATTCCGCGATCGACAATGCCGAAAGCTGGGCGCTCGATACCGATGCCGCGCGCCAGCCCGCGCCCGATGTCGCCGCGCTGCTGGGCGCGACCGAACCGTTGCAGGCGCTGACCGACATTCCCGGCATCACCATCGATTGGCCGCAGACCGCCGATCTTCCGCCGTTCAAGCCGCTCGATCCCGATCCGGACATCGCGCTGGCGCAGCAGCAGGTGGATGGCGCGGTCGATGCGCTGGATGGCGAACAGCAGCAGGTCGAAAGCGCGCGCAATGCGCTGATCCCCGATGCCTCGCTCTCGCACGTCGGCGGGCAGGTCGATCTGGCGTTCTCGCCCACCGATGCCTTCCCCGAACGCGATGAACTGGTTTCGCGGTTCTCCGGCCTCTCCAGCCTGCATTCGCTGGACGATGACGAGGACAACCTTGCCCAGCTGACCCGCCGCGCGCGCAGCGATCGCGACCTGATCGTCGAAATCCTGCGCACTTATGGCTACTACGACGCCGAGGTTTACCAGTCGATCGTCACGCCGCAGAGCGAGGCGGCGGCTTCGGCGGCGTCTGCCAGCGCGGAGGGTGGCAACGGGGCACGGCGCGGTCCGCGCCGCAATGCCATCGATCTGTCCAAGGTGGTCGTGCGGTTCGATGTGGTGCCGGGGCCGCAGTATCGCCTGGCGAAGATCGATCTCGGCGATATTGCCGGAACGGGCGCGGACTACGAGACCCTGCGCGCGGCCTTTGGTGTCCGCGTCGGCGATCCGGTCAATACCGAGAAGATCCTCAAGGGCCGCGCCGATCTTGCCGCCACGCTGGGCGACAACGGCTATGCCTTCGCCAAGGTGGGCGAACCGGCGCTGGTGATCGATCACGAGCCGCGCACCGGTGATCTGACGGTGCCGGTGACGAGCGGCGGCCGCTACGTGTTCGGGCAGGTCGTCAGCGGCATGCCGCGCTTCATGGGGTCGCGCCATATCCAGCATATCGCGCGGTTCCGGCCGGGCGATGTCTATCAGACCGCCATGCTCGACGATCTGCGGCAGGCGATCCTGGCGACCAGCCTGGTCTCGTCGGTCACGGTCAAGACGCGCGAAGTGACGCCGCCCGCCGCCGGCAAGCCCGGCGTGGTCGATGTCGATGTCGATATGGCCAAGGCCCCGCAGCGCACCGTGGCGGCGCTGATCGGCTATTCCAGCGGCGAAGGCTTCCGGGTCGAGGCGAGCTGGGAACACCGCAACCTGATTCCGCCCGAAGGCATGGTGCGCGTGCGCGGCGTGGCCGGCACGCGCGAACAGCTGCTGGGCGTGATCTATCGCCGCAACAACTTCCTGACGCGCGATCAGGTGCTGACCGCCGATCTCTATGCCCAGACCAAGGTGAGCGATGCCTATCAGGCGCGCACCCTGTCGCTGGTCAGCAGTATCGAGCGGCAGACCACGCTGCTGTTCCAGAAGCCGTGGGTCTATTCGGCGGGCCTCGAAGTGGTGGCCACCAGCGAGCGCGAGGACAGTACCCAGCCGCGCAAGACCTATTTCATCGGCGCGCTGCCCTTGCGTGGGGCCTATGACGGCAGCGACAGCCTGCTCGATCCCACGCGCGGTTTCCGCGTGGCGCTGCGCGTCTCGCCCGAAATCTCGCGCCAGGCCGGTGCGAACTCGACGTATGTGAAGGTCCAGCTCGACGCGAGCCTCTATCGCCCGGTCAGCGACAGCGTGGTCATGGCCGGCCGCGTGCGGTTCGGCGCGATCCAGGGTGCGGACATCGCCAGCATCGCGCCATCGCGCCGGTTCTATGCCGGCGGCGGATCGTCGGTGCGCGGCTATGGCTATCAGCAGATCGGCCCGCGCGACACCACCGGCGCGCCCAGCGGCGGCCGTTCGCTGACCGAATTCTCGCTCGAAGCGCGCGTCAAGACCGGCCTTATGGGCGGCGCGGTCAGCGTCGTGCCGTTCGTCGATGCCGGCGCGGTGGACGAAACCACGACACCGCGCTTCCGCGACATCAAGGTCGGCGTCGGGGTGGGCATCCGCTACCAGACCAACTTCGGCCCGATCCGCATCGATTTGGGCACGCCGCTCAATCCGTCGAAGGGCGATAGCCGCATCGGCGTCTATGTCGCGCTGGGGCAGGCGTTCTGATGGCGGACGACACCGTGCCCGCCGCGTTGCCGCCGGAAGGCCCCGATGCCGGCCCCCCGCCGCCACCGCCTCCGCCGCCACCCCCGCCGGCATCCGCGTCCGGCTTCGTCTGGCGCTGGACGCGGCGGATCGGTGCGGTTCTGGCCGTGCTGGCAATGGCGCTGCTGGGCGCCTTGCTCGTACTCGATTCGCCGATCGGCCACCGCTTCGTCGCCGATCGGATCGCCACGCTGGCCCCCGCCTCGGGCCTGCGCATCACCGTGGGCCGGATCGACGGTTCGCTGTTCGGCAAGGCCGGGCTCAAGGATCTGGTGCTCAGCGATCCCAACGGCCCGTTCCTGACTGTTCCCGATGTCGACCTGGACTGGCGACCCTATGCCTGGACGGTCAACACGCTCGACATCCGCACGCTCGCACTGCACCGGGGCACCCTGCTGCGCCGGCCGCAGCTGAAGCCGGGTGATCCCAACGCGCCGATCCTGCCGTCGTTCAATATCCGCGTCGATCGGCTGGAGATCGATGCCCTTACCATCGCGCCGGGCGTGATGGGGGAAAGACGCCGCGTCGATCTGACCGCGCGCGCCGATGTCCGCTCGGGCCGCACCCTGATCGACGCCAACGGCCGGCTGGGCGGCAAGGACCGGTTGGCGCTGCACCTTGATAGCGAGCCGGATCGCGACAAGTTCGATCTCGCGCTCGATTATGCCGCGCCGCGCGGCGGTCTGCTGTCGGCACTGACCGGCGTAAAAAGCGATATCGTGGCGAAAGTGGCGGGCAAGGGCCGGTTCCGCGCGTGGCACGGCTGGGCCGTAGCCCGGCGGGACGGCGAACGGCTGGCCGGCTTCCTGATCGACAACCGCGCCGGCACTTACACTGTGGCCGGGCAGGTCTTCCCCGAAGCGCTGTTGGCCGGCGCCGCACGCCGCATCGTGGGGAACAAGCTTTCGCTGTTCTACCAGGGCACCTTCGCGGATTCGACGCTGGACGGGCGCTATTACGTGGGCGGCGCGGCGTTCCGCGCCACGGGGCAGGGCGCGGTTGATCTTACCGACAACCGGGTCGATCAGCTGGCGCTCAAGGCCGATCTGCGCCGGCCCGATCTGGTGATGGCCTCGCCCGAACTCGCCGGCGTGCGCCTTGCCGCCACGCTCGATGGGCCGCTCCGCGATCTCGCCATCCGCCACGATTTCACCATCGACCGGCTGAAGAGCGGCACCACGCAGGCCGAAGGGCTGCACACCGCCGGCACCGCCAACTGGAACGGCAAGCGCCTGCTGCTGCCGCTGGCCGTCACCGCGAAGAAGGTGGTGACCGGCAACGGCATGATCGACCCGCGCTTCGTCGGCGCCAGCGTAAAGGGCGATCTGGTCGTGCAGGGCAGCCAGCTTTCCTCGGAACAGCTCGCGATCGATCTCAAGGGGCTGGCGGCGCGGCTGGTGCTGCGCAGCGACATGGCCAAGGGCATGTATGCGCTGGCCGGGCCGGTCACCGCGCGCGGCTTCGCGCTGCCCAATCTGGGGCTGGTCGATGCCGATGCCAAGATCGTGTTCGGCATGGGCAACGGCGTGCCCTGGTCGCTGCGCGCCAACGCGGCGGGGCGCATGGCGCGGATCGACAACGGCACGCTGGCCAACCTGACCGGCGGCAACATCCGCTTTTCCGGTGGCGTCGTCACCGGCGCGCTGATCCCGCTGCGGTTCAGTGATGCGCGCCTGTCCTCGCGCAAGCTGGCCATTGCCCTGAACGGGCAGGTCCACCCCGATGGCCGGACCACCGTGGTCGGCAAGGGGCGCCATCTCGACTATGGCGATTTCACCATCGACGCGGCCGTGGCCAAGGATGGTCCGTCCGCCGTGCTGGTCTTTGCCAATCCCTTGCCCGCCGCCGGCCTCAAGGACGTGCGCGTGGCGCTGTCCCCCGTGGCCGACGGGTTCCGGATCGAAACGAAGGGTGATTCCACGCTGGGGCCGTTCGATGGCGTGCTGGGCCTGCAATCGCCGCCCAAGGGGCCGACGCGGATCGCGATCGAGCACTTCAAGGTCTGGCAGACGGAAATCACCGGCGGGCTCGATCTTGCCACGGCCGGCGTCAGCGGCGATCTGGCGATCACGGGCGGCGGGATCGATGGCACCGTCCGGCTCGATCCAAAGGAAGGCGGGCAGGCGATCACCGCGCTGGTCACGGCGCGCAACGCCCGCTTCGGCGGCGCGCGGCCGATTTCCATCGGCAACGGCAAGGTCGAGGTGAACGGCTTCCTGGCCGAGGGCAAGAGCACGATCGACGCCACCGCGCATATCGAGGGCATCGGCGCGGGGCAGCTGTTCATCGGGCGGCTGGCCGTGAACGCGAAGCTCGTCAACGGCGCGGGCAGCGTCACGGCCTCCATCGCCGGGCGGCGCGGCACGCGCTTCGCCATGCAGGGCACGGCCTCGATTGCGCCGGACAAGATCGTCGCGCTCGCTTCGGGAGATTACTCCGGCCGCGCGATCCAGATGCCGCGCCGCGCGGTGCTGGAGCGCGAGGGCGAAGGCTGGCGACTGCAACCGACGCAGGTCAATTTCGGGCGCGGCGCTGTCATCGCCGAAGGGCACGTGCTGGGCGGGCCGACCGAACTGAAGCTCCAGATCGCGCGGATGCCGCTGTCGCTGGCGGATATCGTGGTGGCGGATCTGGGCCTGGGCGGGGCGCTTTCAGGCGTAATCGACTATCGCAACGATCACACGGGCGCGCCGTCCGGCCATGCCGCCGTACAGGTGCGCGGGCTGACGCGCTCGGGCCTCGTGCTCACCTCGCGGCCGATGAACCTTTCGCTGGTTGCCGATCTCGATCCTTCGGCGCTGCAGGCGCGCGCGGTGTTCAAGGATGGCGGGCGGGACGGCGGCACCGTGCGCGGCGGGGTGCAGGCGCTTCTCTCCGGCCTGCCGCGTGGCGGCACCGTGCTGGAGCGCCTGCGCGGCGGCCGCCTGCAGGCGCAGGTCCGCTATGGCGGACCGGCCGAAACGCTCTGGCGCCTCGCGGCAGTGGACTTCATGGACCTGACCGGCACCATCGGCGCGCGCGCCGACATCACCGGCACGCTCGACGACCCGACCTTCGTCGGCGCCATCGCCAGCAAGGATCTGCGCGTGCAGAGCAGCGTGATCGGCACCGACATCCAGAACATCCAGGCGAGCGGCACCTTCAACGATTCGCGCCTGTCGCTGAACCGTTTCGCCGGCACCACCGCCAACGGCGGCAAGGTTACCGGCAGCGGCACCATCGATCTGTCCAACATCGTCTCGCGCGGGGTCGCGCTCGATCTGCGCATGGCCGCGCAGAACGCGCGCATCGTCAACCGGGATGACATGGCGGCCACGGTGACCGGCCCGCTGCGCATCGTCAGTGACGGCATCGGCGGCACCATCGCCGGGCGGGTGCGCATCGAACAGGCGCGTTGGGCGCTCGGCAGCGCCAGCGCGGTGGCGGAGCTGCCCTCGATCCCCACGCGCGAGATCAACCCGCGTGCCGACGTCGCGCCGGCGCGCACGCCGTCCACGCCATGGACGTTCCTGATCGACGCCGCCGGCGCCAACCGCATCGACGTGCGCGGGCTGGGGCTGGACAGCGAATGGGGCGCGGACATCCGCCTGCGCGGCACCACCGCCAACCCGCAGATATTCGGCAGCGCCGATCTGGTGCGCGGCGGCTACGAATTCGCCGGCAAGCGCTTCGACCTCACGCGCGGCCGCATCCGCTTCGCCGGCGAAGTGCCGATCGATCCCCGGCTGGATATCGCGGCCAGCGGCGATGCCAACGGCGTCAGCGCCACGATCACGATCACCGGATCGGGGATGAAGCCGGTGATCGCCTTCTCCTCCACGCCTTCGCTGCCCGAAGAGGAACTGCTCAGCCGCCTGTTGTTCGGCAGCTCGATCACGCAGATTTCGGCGCCGGAAGCGGTGCAGCTTGCCGCCGCGCTGGCATCGCTGCGCGGCGGCGGCGGGCTGGACCCGATCAACAAGCTGCGCAGCGCCATCGGGCTCGACCGCTTGCGCATCCTCAACGCCGATGCCTCGATTCCACGCGGCACCAGCGTCGCCGCCGGCAAGTACCTCGGCCGCAAGTTCTTCGTCGAACTGGTCACCGACGGGCGCGGCTATAATGCCACGTCGGTCGAATTCCGCATCACCCGCTGGCTGGCGCTGCTCGCCTCCGTGGCAACGATCGGGGACGAGAGCCTGAACCTGCGCGTCAGCAAGGATTATTGACGCCGTTCAAGGAATTTTGCCCGCGGTCGCGAAAGAGTCATAACGGATCGATTGAAGGGATCCGTGACCATCGCCGGCAACGAACTCCTGATCTGTGACCTCACGCAAAGCTATGCCCCCCAGGGCGGCGGTGGCATCGGCACGTACCTGCGCGAAAAGCGCGCCCACGTGCTGGAGCATACCGGGCACCGGCTGTTGCAGATCGTGCCGGGCGCCGAGGACCGGGTGGTGGAGAACGGCCGCCATATCTGGGTGGAGATCGGCGCCGATCCGGTGCGGGGCAGCCCCAATTACCGCTTCATCCTGCGCACGGCGGCGGTGCGCGCGGTGCTGGCGCGCTACCAGCCCGATGTGATCGAATCGCTGTGCCCCTGGGTGCTGCCCTGGACCGCGATCGATCACCGCCGCGCGTTCCCGCACACCACACTGGTCGCCGGCTATCACACCGATTTTCCCAATGCCCACGTCTATCGCGTCAGTTCGGAACTGTTCGGCGATTTCGTCGCGCGCGGACTGCGCAAGGTCAGCGCCGGCTATGCCGAAGCGACCTATCGCGAATTCGACCGGGTCTATACTCTGGGGCAGGACATGCGCGCGATGCTGACGTCCTATGGCGTCGAGCATGTGGACGAACTGGCGCTTGGGGTCGATCCGGCGGTGTTCCACCCCGATCGCCGCGATCCCGGATTGCGCGCGCGGCTGGGTCTGGAAGGGCAGGGGCCGCTACTGGTCTATGCCGGGCGGCTGGACAACGAAAAGCGCGCCGACCGGCTGCTGGCGATGTTCCGCGCGCTGCCGGCCGATTGCGGGGCCGCGCTGCTGCTGATCGGCGATGGCAAGCTGCGCGACCGGATGGTGGAGGAAGCGCGCGGGCTGCCCGTGGCGTTTCAGGGCTTCGTCGGCGATCGTGCCGAACTGGCGCGGCTGCTGGCATCGGCCGACATCTATGTCTCCGCCATGGCGGACGAGACCTTCGGCATCTCGGTGCTGGAAGCGCAGGCGAGCGGGTTGCCGGTGGTCGGCGTCGCCTCGGGCGCGATGCTGGAACGGGTCACGCCCGCGCTGGGGCGGCTGGCGCCGGTGGATGACGTGGACGCGATGGCGCGGCTGGTGATCGAGGTCTGGCAGGGCGACTACGCCGCGATGCGCGCCGCCGCGCGGGCACATGTGGTCGACCGGTTCAGCTGGAAAGCCACGTTCGACCGCCTGCTGGGCGAAATCTATCCCCGCGCGACGGACGCCGCCGCCACGCGCGAACAGGCGCTGGCGCAACATGCGCGCCGCTATGCCGCCCGCGCGCTCAACAGCGCGATTGCCGGCATTACCGGCGCGATGAACGGCCGCGCCCGCACGCTGGAGGCGGCGGAGGGTGCCCGCCGCTGGCGGCAGGCCGGCTGATCCGGGCGATGGGGTGCTGCCCACCCCGCTGCGACTAACACCGCCTGCGGCGGCGCAAGTCTCGCTGCCCCTCCCGCAAGCGGGAGGGGATATCCCGAATTCTCCCCTCCCGCTTGCGGGAGGGGTTGGGGGTGGGCTCCTCCAAACCCGAACGGCAAAGGCCGGCGCTTCCCTGCGGAAGCACCGGCCCTTTCGTTCCGGCGTACCGGAAATCAGAATCTGGAAATCAGAACTGGGCGATCGTCTTCACTTCCATGAAGTCCTTGAGGCCGTACTTGCCGCCCTCGCGGCCGTTGCCCGACTGCTTGTAGCCACCGAACGCGCCGCCCTTCACGCCGGCCCAGCCGTTCACCGTGACCAGGCCCGCGCGCAGCTGGCCGACCACGTCGGCGGCCGATTCCGGCGTGCCGCTGACGGTGGCAGACAGGCCGTAGTTGGTCTTGTTGGCCAGATCGATCGCTTCATCGAGGTCGGTATAGGTGGTGATCGTCGCCACCGGGCCGAAGGTTTCCTCCTTGAAGATGGTCATGTCCGGCGTCACGTCGGAAAACACCGTCGGGCGGATGAAGTAGCCGCGGTTGACGTTGTCCGGCAGGCCGGGGCCGCCTTCCAGCAGGTTCGCGCCTTCGGAGATCGAGGCGTCGATCAGGCTCTGCACCTTGCTCCACTGCGCCTTGTTGACCACGGGGCCGATATGCGCGCCTTCGTCAGCCGGGCTGCCGACCTTCACGGCCGCGAAGTAGTTCTTCACGAACGCCTCGGCTTCGGCCTTGCGCGCCGCGGGGACAAGCAGGCGGGTCGGCGCGATGCAGCTCTGGCCGGTGTTGGCAACCACGCCCTGCAGCGTCGGCGGCAGGTGGGTGGCGAAATCGGCGTCTTCGAGCACGAGGTTCGGCGCCTTGCCGCCCAGTTCCTGATGCACGCGCTTGACGGTTTCGGCCGCATTCTTGGCAATCTGGATGCCCGCGCGGGTCGAACCGGTGAAGCTCACCATGTCCACGTCGGGATGCACGGTCAGCGCCACGCCCACGCCGGGGCCATCACCCTGCACGAGGTTGAACACGCCTGCCGGAACGCCGGCCGCGTCCAGCACTTCGGCGAAGATCGCCGCGTTGGTCGGGCATTCTTCCGAAGGCTTGAGCACCACGGTGTTGCCCGCCGCGATGCACGGCGCGATCTTGGCGCAGATCTGGTTGAGCGGCCAGTTCCACGGCGTGATCGCCGCGACCACGCCGACGGGTTCGTGGACCATGCGCGCGTTGGGCGTGCCGGGAATCGCTTCTTCCCATTCGAAGCCGTCCAGCGCTTCCAACGTGCCCAGCATGTAGCCGATGCCCGCGCCAACCTGCGCCGTGCCGGCGAAGCTGACGGGCGCGCCCATTTCCTCGCTGATCGCGGCGGCGAAATCGGGGATCCGCTTCTTGTATTCGGCGATGATGCGTTCCAGCAGAGCCTTGCGCTCGGCCACCGGCGTCTTGCTGAACGTGGTGAAGGCGCGCTTGGCGGCGGCAACGGCCTTGTCGACATCGGCCTGGCTGCCCAGCATCACGACCGCGCAGGGTTCCTCGGTGGCGGGATTGATGACCTCGTGGCGACGGCCGCCCTCGCTGTCGACCCATTTGCCGTCGATATAGTGCTGAAGCCTTTCGCGCATATCTTACTCCCGCTGAAAAAGTTAGTCTTACGAACAATTAGGAAGGCCATCGCAGATTTGCAAGTTTGAGTAGCCGATTGCAACCGTCCGGACGTGCAAAATCGTTGGCGATGGATAGTGCCGCGCTAACCATTTGTTCGGATAGGGCCTCTACCGTCCCGATGCATGGCGATTGGGTATCTGTCACGGGCAACGGCGCTGCGGCGCACGGCGGGCGTGTTGCGCTCCAGTTGGATTGTCGTGGCCACTTTCCTCGCGCTGGTGGCGCTGTCGGTCGCCCTGGTGGCCTCGTTCAGCAACTCGACTCGCATCGCCGACGAACTGGCGCAGAGCGACGAACGCGTCCGAGTCGCGCACTATCTCGACAGCTCGGCCAAACGGATACTCGCGGCGCAGAAGCTGCAGCAGACCTGGGATGACGCCATGCGCCATGCGGTGCTCGGCGACGATCCGGTCTGGACGCGGACCTACCTCGGCTACTTTTTCTGGGGCAGCCAGCGCGCCGATCACGTTTTTCTGGTGCGTGCCGATGGTTCGCTGGTGCGCGGGTGGGAGCGGGGCGAGGATGCGCCCGCCGACCGCTACGCCGGCCTGCAAACGCGTGTTGCCCGCCTGATCGCGCGCACGCGCGGCGAAAGCCGGGACGATGGAGACATCGCGCGGTGGATCACGCTCGAAGACGGCAAGTGGCCGGTCGACCGGCGCGGCTACCCGATGGAGCGCGGGCTTTACGAATTTTCCCGGTACCAGGGGCGGCTGGCGATCATGACCGTCGCCGCGATCATACCCGATTCGCACGTTGACCTGTTGCAGCGCGCTCCCAACTACGTGCTGCTCGTCCGGACCATGGACGAAACCCTGCTGCAGGAACTCAGCCGCGCGGTGCTGCTCGACGATATGCGGGTGAGCGATGGTCCGCCGTCCGCGGACGAGGCGCGCAACGGCACGCCGATCGCCGATCCCAGCGGCCAGACCATCGGCTGGCTCGATTGGGCGGCGCGCCGCCCCGGCGAAGCGATCATCCGGCGGACCGCGCCCCTGCTTTCGGCCTTTATCCTGTTCTTCGTGGGGGTGCTGCTCGGTGGCGTGATGATCGTGCGCCGTCACATGCGCACCACGCGCGAACTGGTGGCGAGCGAAGCGCAAGCCCAGCACAACGCGATGCACGACGCGATGTCGGGCCTGCCCAACCGCGTGCATTACATGCAGCGGCTGCGGCAGGAGCTTTCGGCCTGCATCAACGATCAGCGCCTGGGCGACGTGTTCGTCGCCTATCTCGATATCGACAGCTTCAAGGTCGTCAACGATACGCTGGGGCATCACGTCGGCGACGAACTGGTGCGGCAGGTGGCCATGCGCCTGCGCCGGGCCTTGCCGTCCACCGACTTCCTGTCGCGCTTCGGCGGCGACGAATTCGTGCTGATGCGCCGATCGCCCGGCGGACGCGCTACGGCCGACGAGCTGGGCACGCAGATCATGGATCTGATGCGCGAACCCTTCCTGATTTCCGGCAACACGCTGGAAGTCACCTGCTCGTGCGGGATCAGCTGGGGGCCGGAGCAGAGCGAGGATCCGGGCGAACTGCTGCGCCGCGCCGACATCGCGCTCTATCGCGCCAAGCAGCGCGGCCGCGCGCGCTACCGCCGCTTCACTCGCGATATGGACGCCAGCCTGAAACTGCGGCGTGAAATGGAAATGGAACTGCGCCGCGCCATCGCGCGCGACGAACTGTCGGTGGCGTTCCAGCCGATCATCGGGCTGCCCGATGGCGGCATCCACGGCTTCGAGGCGCTGCTGCGCTGGTACCATCCCGATCGCGGGGAAATCCGGCCGGGCCTGTTCGTGCCCGTGGCGGAACAGGCGGGCCTTATGATCCCGCTGGGCAACTGGGTGCTGCGGCGGGTGTTCAACGAATGCCACGCCTGGCCGTGCGACATCTCGGTCAACCTCTCGCCCTTGCAGATCATGGCCAGCGATTTCCTAGTCACGCTGCGCACCATCCTGGCCGAAACCGGCATGGACCCGCGCCGGGTGGTGCTGGAAGTCACCGAAGGCGTGATGCTGGATCGCAGCGAGCACGTTTTCTCGGTGCTGCGCGAACTCAACGGCATGGGCTTCCGCATCGCGCTCGACGATTTCGGCATCGGCTATTCGAGCCTCAGCTACCTGCGTTCGTTCCAGTTCGACCGGATCAAGATCGACCGGTCGTTCGTGCAGAATGTCGAAGGCGATGTCGACGCCCACTCGATCCTCTGCGCGATCGTCTCGCTCGGCCATACCTTGCGGATGAAGGTCGTGGCCGAAGGCGTCGAAACCGATGTCCAGCGCCAGCTCGTCCAGGCGGCCGGCTGCGAGCTGGTGCAGGGGCACCTGTTCTGGGCCGCGCTCGCGCCGCAGGAGGCGTTCGCGCTGTTGACCCGCGACGCCCAGGAGAGCGCTACGCGGCGGCTCGTCGGGTAAGCACCCGCTTTCAGCCCGCTTCCGGCGCGCGCGTTACCAGCCGGGTTTCGGTCAGCTCGATCACCGGCACTTCCCAGGGATGGGCGCGCAGGATCGCGCCGATCGCGGCATCGATCCGGTCCTGCGGCGCATCGTGCGGCAGGTGGACGGTCAGGATCACGGTGGATGACACCGCGTTTTCATCGGCAGTGCCGGCCGTGGGGCGGGCAGTGGCCGTCGGCGTGAACAGCTCCCAGCCGGGCGCGAGCTCCATGACGCCGCGATAGAGACCGAAATCGCCCAGCGGATTGTCGCCCCGCACGATCGCGAGCATGGCCGCCAGCGCCGGGTCGTCCTCCAGCGCTTGGCGATCGCCCGCGAGCAGGCGTGCCAGGACCGGCTCCGCCACGGGGCAGTGGATGCGCAGGGCGCGGGCAGGGCGGAAATCGTACTGGCGGGCCATCGCCCACCGATAGGCGTTATGGCCGGCGCAGGCCAGTGACACGGGGTGGGCGGCGTGCACCCTTCCAGCCTGCCTCGTGGAGTTTTCCACCCCAAACCCCTCCCGCCAGCGGGAGGGGAACGAGACTTGCGCCGCCGCAGGCGGCGTTAGGCGCAGCGGAGTGGGCTTTCCGCGCTCCGTCTTTGCAAGCGATACAATCGCCAAAGCAAAGGGCGCCCGGACCGAAGTCCGGACGCCCCCTGGTGATCGTGTCCCTTGCGGGCGGCGCGGATCAGGCGCTGTAGTACATGTCGAACTCGACGGCCGACGGCGTGGTTTCCCAGCGCATCACTTCCGGCCACTTCAGTTCGATGTAGGCTTCGATCTGGTCCTTGGTGAACACGCCACCCTGGATCAGGAAGTCGTGGTCGGCGCTCAGCGCGTCCAGCGCTTCGCGCAGCGAACCGCAGACGGTCGGCACGGCGGCGAGTTCTTCCGGCGGCAGATCGTAAAGGTTCTTGTCCATCGCTTCGCCCGGGTGGATCTTGTTCTTGATCCCGTCGAGGCCGGCCATGAGCAGCGCGGCGTAGCACAGGTAGGGGTTGGCCATCGCGTCGGGGAAGCGGAATTCCACGCGCTTGGCCTTGTCGCCGGCGCCATAGGGGATGCGGCACGAAGCCGAACGGTTGCGCGCCGAATAGGCGAGCAGCACGGGGGCTTCATAGCCCGGCACCAGGCGCTTGTAGCTGTTGGTGGTCGGGTTGGTGAAGGCGTTCAGCGCCTTGGCGTGCTTGATCACGCCGCCGATGAAGTACAGGCACATGTCCGACAGGCCGGCATAGCCGTTGCCGGCGAACAGGGGCTTGCCCGCGTCCCAGATCGAGATGTGGGTGTGCATGCCCGAACCGTTGTCGGTCTTGATCGGCTTCGGCATGAACGTGGCGGTCTTGCCATAAGCGTGCGCGACCTGCTGGACCACGTACTTGTACACCTGCATGCGGTCGGCGGTGGTGACGAGCGTGCCGAAGGTCAGGCCCAGTTCGTGCTGCGCCGAGGCCACTTCGTGGTGATGCTTGTCGCAGGGCAGGCCCATCTCGATCATGGTCGAGACCATTTCGCCACGCACATCGACCAGGCTGTCGACCGGGGCGACCGGGAAGTAGCCGCCCTTGGCGCGCGGACGGTGCGCCAGGTTGCCGCCTTCGTAATCCTTGTTCGAATTGGTCGGCAGTTCGATGTCGTCGATCGAGAAGCCGTTGCCGTTGTAGCCGTCGTAGAACTTCACGTCGTCGAACACGAAGAACTCGGCTTCCGGACCGACATAGACGGTATCGCCGATGCCCGAGGACTTGACGAAGGCTTCGGCGCGCTTCGCGGTCGAACGCGGGTCGCGGGCATAGAGTTCGCCGGTCGAGGGTTCGACGATGTCGCAGACCAGGATCATCATCGGCGTCGCGCTGAACGGATCGATGTAGACCGCGTCGAGATCCGGCTTGAGGATCATGTCGGACTCGTTGATGGCCTTCCAGCCTTCGATCGACGAACCGTCGAACATCAGGCCGTCTTCGAGTTCGTCTTCACCCAGGATGGAAGCAACCATGGTCAGGTGCTGCCACTTGCCCTTGGGATCGGTGAAGCGGAGATCGACCCACTCGATTTCCTCGTCCTTGATACGGGCGAGGATGTCCTTTGCACTTGCCATCGCTGGTCCTTCTTCTTGCCCCCCTCATCGGGGCATTCGGGGTGATAGTCTCTTGAAGGCTGACGGTCCCTGAGCCAGCCTCCCAAGAGGGAGCCCGCCCGCCCGGCTCCGTGGCGCCGGGCAGGCGGACAAGCCTGTCAGAAAACCGCCCTGTCAGAGGGCGGCGTCATCGCGTTCGCCGGTGCGGATGCGCAGCACGCCTTCCACGGGGATCACGAAAATCTTGCCATCGCCGATGCGGCCGGTCTGCGCGGCGGCGGCGATCGCCTCCACCACCCGGTCGACCAGGGCGTCTGCCACCACGACTTCGAGCTTCACTTTCGGCAGAAAGTCCACGACGTATTCGGCGCCGCGATAAAGTTCGGTATGGCCCTTCTGGCGCCCGAAACCTTTGGCTTCCGTGACTGTAATACCCGAAACGCCGATTTCGTGGAGCGCTTCCTTCACTTCATCGAGCTTGAAGGGCTTGATGATCGCCTCGACCTTTTTCACGTCGTTCAGACCCCTGCAACACGGGCCAAACTCCAAGCGACACGATCTGCGACCTTGTTCGCGCCAGAGTCCGGCGGTTGTCCCTGTGACACGGTACTAACAAGAATCGTGCCACGCGCTGTTTGATTGCACTAGGCCATCGCCGCAGGGCGGGAAAGCGGGAAAATCGGGGGGTGGCGAAAGAATTGAATCGGCAGCCCGCGGGCAACATTTTGCAAGTTGCGCGCGGTTGATCGAAAGATGCATAAAATTTGCGCAGCCCTGCTTAAAAAGCAGGCAGGCCGACCGCCCGAAGCGACCTTCAGGCCGAATAGGGCGGTCGGTGAAGTCCCTTCGGGCTGGCCGTGAAAATCTCGCAGCCATCCTCGGTGATGCCGATGGAGTGTTCGAACTGCGCCGAAAGCGAACGGTCGCGCGTCACCGCCGTCCAGCCGTCGTCGAGAATCTTCACGGCGGGCTTGCCCAGGTTGATCATCGGCTCGATCGTGAAGAACATGCCGGGGCGCAGTTCGGGGCCGGTGCCGGGGCGGCCGACATGGACCACTTCCGGCGCGTCGTGGAACAGGCGGCCCAGCCCGTGTCCGCAGAAGTCGCGCACCACGCCATAGCGCTGCCGTTCGGCATGGGCCTGGATCGCCGCGCCGATATCGCCCAGCCGCGCGCCGGGCCTGGCGTGTTCGATGCCGATCATCAGGCATTCGTAAGTCACGTCAACCAGCCGCCGCGCCTTCAGTGGCACGTCGCCGACCAGGTACATGCGGCTGGAATCGCCATGCCAGCCGTCCAGCAGCGGGGTCACGTCGATATTGACGATATCGCCGTCCTTCAGCGTCTTGTCCGAAGGGATGCCGTGGCACACGACATGGTTGATCGAGATGCAGCAAGAATGCGCATAGCCGCGATAGCCCATCGTGGCGGGCACGGCGCCGGCGTCCAGCGTCATCTGCCGCACCACGTCGTCCAGCGCAGCCGTGGCCACGCCCGGCTGCACCAGCGGGGCCAGCGCGTCGAGGATTTCGGCTGCAAGGCGGCCGGCCTTGCGCATGCCCTCGAACCCGGCCGGGCCATGAAGCTTGATGGTCCCGTCGCGCGGGAGGACTTCGGTATCGTCTGCGATCACATACTGGGTCATGCGGGCTATATAGCGCGTGTCCCGCGAAAATGCGAGATCATCGCGTCCTGAATGCGGCCCGGTATTCCGGCTTCACCGCGGCAAGCACCGCGCTCGTCACCGGGACGGTCACTTCATACGAGCCTTCGGCATAGGGGCCGGCATCGTATGGCGCCACCAGCACGCCGATGCGGTCGAAGCCCTGCTTGCCGGCCGACCCCAGGATCACCGTCTCGCCCACCGGATCGATGCAGGCGTCGAATTCGGAATCGCTGTTCGCGGGCACAGGTTCGCCGCGCTTCTTCGCGCGCTGGCGGTTGAGTTCGGCGCAGAACGGCTGGCGGATCGCCTGCGACAGCGCGGCTTTCGAGGTGAACAGGTCTGCCACGCCACGGCGCTGCCCGGCGGCCTTGTCCCACAAAACCGTGTCATAGACGTAGTTCGGGTGTGCGCCGCCCGAATAGCTGCCCACGATCGTCGACAGGCTCAGCCAGCCGGGCAGGTCGGTTACGACCTTCCAGTCGAGCGAAAGCGAATGGGCGTGGAAGGGATAGTCGTTCGCCTTGGCTTCCTTGCGGTCGTCGCTGGCTTCGTTGATCAGGCCCTGCTTCTTCTCGATCAGGTCCTTGTCGAGCTGGTCGCGCAGCGCCGGGATCGCGCCGGCCGCCGCCGGATAGGCATAGTCGAACTCGTAGAGATCGTTGTTTTCGGAAACCTTGCGCGCCACGGCCGGCATGGGCTGGGGCGGGGCGGGCGGCGCCGGGGGGGCGGTCAGCGCGTGCGACGAGGAGGCCTCCGCGCCCGGCTGCGTGGCCGGTGCCGGTTTGCTGCACGCGCCCGTCGCCAGCATCGCGCCGAACAGGACGGGGGCGATGGACAGGGTCGTGATCGAAACGGCAACCGGGTGCTTCATCGCAATTTCCTCTCGCGCTTGCCGCACGGCTGCGGCAAGGTCCGCAGCAACATGAACGACCGCACGCCCTTGAACCAGCCCACATTGATCCAACCTGACCGGGGACAGGCCGCCACCGCGCTCCACCTCGTCGACAAGGCCTCCTTCGCCGCATGGCAGAAGGCGCGCTCCCCCGGCCAGCGCGCGATCCTGGCCGCGCAGAAGTTCGAAGGCACGGCCGGCGAAGTCGCGATCCTGCCCGATGGCGATGGCTGGTTCGCGGCCGGCGGCGTTGCCGATGGCGCGGCGCTCACCAGCTGGTGCCTGGCGAAGCTCGCCGAAACCCTGCCCGGCGGCACGTACCGGCTGGCGAACGGAGAGGCTGGCAAGGCGCTGCACGGCTGGGTCACCGGCCAGTACCGTTTCGACCGCTACCGCAAGGACGCCAGTGGCGGCGAACCGCGCGTGCTGCTGACCAAGGATGCCAAGGCGATCGATCCGGCGCTGGCCGAGGCGGCGGCGGTCACCATGGTGCGCGATCTGGTCAACACGCCCGCCGAAGACATGGGGCCGGCGCAGCTCGAAGCCGAGGCGCGGGCGCTCGCCAAGGCGCATCACGCGCAGATCCACGTCTTCGCCGGGGATGTGCTGGAGCGCGACTACCCGATGGTCCATGCCGTCGGCCGCGCCGCCGCGCGCAGCCATGCCCCGCGCCTGATCGAGCTGGTCTGGGGCGACCCCAAGCATCCGCGCGTTGCCGTGGTGGGCAAGGGCGTGTGCTTCGATTCGGGCGGGCTGGACATCAAGCCGTCCTCGGGCATGGCGCTGATGAAGAAGGACATGGGCGGTGCCGCGCACGCGCTGGCGCTGGCCGGTCTGATCATGCAAGCCGGTCTCAGGATAAACCTGCATCTTCTTGTTCCAGCGGTGGAAAACGCGATTTCCGGCAACGCCTTCCGGCCCGGCGACATTCTGCGCACGCGGCAGGGGATGAGCGTGGAGATCACCAACACCGATGCGGAAGGGCGGCTGGTGCTGGGCGATGCGCTGGCGCGCGCCAGCGAGGACAAGCCCGAACTCGTGATCGATTTCGCCACGCTGACCGGCGCGGCCCGCGTCGCGCTGGGGCCGGACTTGCCCGCGATGTTCGCGCGGCAGGACGGCACGGCCGAGGCCCTGTTGCGCGCCGGGCTGGAGCGCGACGATCCGTGCTGGCGCCTGCCGCTGCACGATGGCTATCGCGAATACCTGAAGTCCGATGTGGCCGACATCATGAACAGCCACGCCAATGGTTTCGCCGGATCGAGCGTCGCCGCGCTGTTCCTCGATCGCTTCGTGGGCGAGGGGATCGACTGGGTGCATTTCGATACTTTCGCGTGGCGTCCGGCGGCTAAGCCGGGGCGGCCCAAGGGGGGCGAGGCGCTGGGCCTGCGTGCGGCCTGGGGGCTGCTGCTCGACCGCTATGGCCAGCCGGCGTAGCGCGTCCGACGGACCGGAGCGGAAGGGCCAGCCCTTGAATGAGGGGGCCGGGCCGTATAAGCGCGCGCTTTTCCGCTTCCGGGGACATGCCGAATTGACCATCGAGTCCGCCTTGATCGACCAGTCCGCCCTTTCGGGCGATGCCGTGCCCGCCGAACAGCTCGCGCTGTCAGGCCCGGTGCCGCGCCTGGAAGCGGACCATATCCCGGTGCGAGGCGATCTGGCGCACATCCGTCTGGCGGGAAAAGTCTTCGTGCCGCACTATTCGGTGCCGCTGCCGCGCGTGATCGCGGCGGGCGGAACCGAGCTGCGCCGCGCCGGGCGTGACGATGCCGATGTGATGGCGCCGCTGGATGCGGGCACCGTATTCAACGTGCTCGACATGGCGGGCAACTGGGCCTGGGGGCAGGTCGGCGTGGACGGGCTGGTCGGCTACGTTCCGCTGGCCGCGCTGGCGGAGCCGGGCGCGTGACCACCTCCGTCTTCATCGATGGCGCGGCGGGCACGACCGGCCTCGAGATCGCCGATCGGTTGGCCGACCGGCCCGAATTCACCCTGATCGCGCTGGACGAGGCGCGCCGCAAGGATGATGCCGCGCGGGCCGAGGCGATCAACGCTGCCGATGTCGTGATCCTGTGCTTGCCCGATGACGCGGCGAAGGCGGCCGTGGCGATGATCGCCAACGACCGCACCCGCGTGATCGATGCCTCCACCGCACACCGCGTGGCGGAAGGGTGGACTTATGGGCTGCCCGAGATCGTCGGGCGCGAAGCGGTCGCCAATGCCAAGCGCATTTCCAATCCGGGCTGCTACCCCACCGGCTTCATCGCGCTGGTCGCGCCGCTGGTGCGCGCGGGCCTGCTGCCTGCGGCGTGGCCTTATAGCTGCAACGCCGTGTCCGGCTATTCGGGCGGCGGCAANNGAAATGCAGCAATACGCGCACCTCGCCATCGCGCCGCTGTTCAGCCCGGCGGTGGTGCCGGCGCATCGCGGCATGATCGTGGAAGTGCCGCTGCCGCTGTCGATCATTCCCGGCAACCCCGCGCCCGATCTGCTGCGCGCGGCGCTGACGCAGTTCTACGCCGGCTCGCCCATCATCACGGTGGCGCAGGAGCCGCCGGCGGACGGCGAACTGCTGTTGCGCGGATCGATGGAGCCGTGGGACGGGCTGGAACTGCACGTCATCGCCAGCGCCGACGGCGCACAGGCGCGGCTGGTGGCGCGACTCGACAATCTTGGCAAGGGCGCCAGCGGCGCGGCGGTGCAAAGCCTCAACCTGATCGCCGGCCTCGAAGAGACGGCGGGCCTGCGCCTGTAGGGGCGTCCGCCTGCCCGTCATCCCATTCCCCCGTCATCCCGGCGAAAGCTGGGATCTCAGGCGGCCGGGCCGAACCTATCAGGGGTTTCCATCAACGGCCCGAGATCCCGGCCTGCGCCGGGATGACGGTTGGTACTCAGTCTTCCGGCGCGATGGTGATCTTCAGGCCTTCCAGTTCGCCGGTGATCTGGATCTGGCAGGACAGGCGCGACTGGTCGTTGCGGTGGTCCGAGCTGTCGAGCAGGTCGTTCTCGTCTTCGCTCATCGGCGCGATCTTGCCGGCGAAGGCGGGGTCGACATAGACGTGGCAGGTCGCGCACGAGCAGCAGCCGCCGCACAGCGCCAGCAGTTCGTCGAAACCGTTGTCGCGGATCGCTTCCATCACCGAAAGGCCGGCGTCGGCGTCCACGGTCTTTTCTTCACCAGCACGATTGACAACGACAATCTTGGGCATCGCTTGCGTCTCCGTTCAGGGACGGAATCCGCCCCCTGTTCCCGATTGGAAGCGGCTGCTAATGAGTGCCCCCGGCTTTGGCAAGCCGGTCTGCGCGAAAGGATGGAACGCCCGATGGGTTTGACTGCCGATGCCATTGCCACCGGGCTCGATCACATCGCCGCGCGTTCGCCCCGGATTGCGACCGCGCTTGGCCGCGTCGGCTATCCGGAACTGCGCATCCGCGCCACCGGCTACCGCACCTTGCTGCGCACCATCGTCGGCCAGCAGGTCAGCGTTTCGGCGGCGGCGTCGGTCTGGGCCAAGCTGGAGGCGCTGCTGGGCGACGACATGCCGCCGCACGATCTGCTCGCCGCCGATTTCGACGCGCTGCGCGCCTGCGGCCTGTCGCGCCAGAAGCAGGGCTATGCCCGGTCGCTGTGCGAACTGGTTGTGTCCGGCGCGCTCGATCTCGAAAACCTGCCGGCGGATGACGAGGAGGCGATCGCCGAACTCGTGCGGATCAAGGGCATCGGCCGCTGGTCCGCCGAAATCTATCTGCTGTTCGCGGAAGGGCGGCCCGACATCTGGCCGGCGGGCGATCTGGCGGTGCAGGTCGGCCTCGGCAAGCTGCTGGGGCTGGAGGAGCGGCCCGACGAAAAAAGCACCCGCGCCCTGGCCGAGGACTGGCGTCCCCATCGCGGCGCGGCGGCGATCTTCACATGGCACTGCTACAACAACCCCGCGCTCTGACCGCTCGCATCTTGTAAGTTCGCCGCCGCTGTAGGATGAGTTGCGCATAACAACGCAATTTGAACGGCCAATTACGGAGGGGCTTGGGCATTCATGGCACGCAAGGCAATCTTCATCACCGGCGGCGCATCGGGCATCGGCCGCGCCGTGGCGCAGCGGTTCGGGCGCGAAGGCTGGTTCGTGGGTATCGCCGATATCAACGAGGCGGGCATGGCGGAAACCGCCGCGCTCCTGCCGGCGGGTGCCAGTTCGATCCACAAGCTCGACGTGCGCGATCGCGCTGCGTGGGATGCGGCGCTGGCCGATTTCGCGCGCGCCGCCGGGGGCGGTATCGACGTGGTGTTCAACAATGCCGGCATCCCCATCGGCGGGCAGCTCGCCGACCTGGGCGTGGACGAGGTCGAGCGCACGCTCGACATCAATCTCAAGGGCGTGATCTTCGGGGCGCAGGCCGCCTATCCCTGGCTCAAGCGGAGCGCGCCGGGAAGCTGCCTGCTCAACACTGCCAGCGCGGCCGGCATCTATGGCACGCCCGGCGCCTCGGTCTATACCGCCACCAAGTTCGGAGTGCGCGGGCTAACCGAATCGCTCGATGCCGAATGGGCGCCCGACGGCATCGAGGTCCGCGATCTGATGCCCGGCTTCATCGATACGCCATTGCTCGATCACGCACCGAACCGGGCCTCGAACGAGGATATTCGCGGCCGTGTCAAGGAAGCCGGGCTGGAAATCACGCCGGTTTCGCAAGTGGCGGACGCGGCATGGGCGGCCATCCACGGCCAGACGCTGCACACGCTGGTCGGCGCTACCGCGCGCAAGCTGGCCTTCGGGGCGCGCTGGCTGCCCGGCCGCGTGCGCAAGCAGGGCAGGGCCAGCCTCCGGCCGCTGGGGGGCTAGTCGAAGCTCGTGTTGTCCGGCTGCGCCATCAAGGCTTTGCGGCGCAGCAGGAAGATCACTGCAACGACCGGCAGCGAAAATGACAGCATCCACGCTTCAAACGGGGAGGTCTTTAACGCCGCGCTGCCGAGCAGGAAAAAGCCGAGCGGCCGGAAGGACCATGCGCCGGTCGACCAGTTGAGCGTGAACTGACCGAAGCCGACCGCAGATCCCACCGCCCAAAGCCAACGCCGCCTTATACCCTTGGTGCGGGCAATGAGGATCAGCGCGGACACGATGGTTATTGTCGAGAGCGCCATTGCGGCGAGCCACAGGTAACTTGTAACGCTCTTCCCACTGAGCGCGAAGTCGCCCCCGGTTGTTGGCTGATGGTCGTATGGCGCTGCATACCAACCGACGACTTGCGGACTACCCGGCGCCGTTTTCAGTACGATTTGAATCACCGCCCATTTGGAGGCGGCACCGAACTCGTAGTTGAGCGCCTTCTGCGTCTGAGAGACGCCGTTCAGCGAATTGGTATGGACGGAGACGGTCACCAGGTGGAGATTGGCTGCCTTTGGTATGCTAGGCTGGAGTTGGCGGGCAATCGCCAGCGTCTCGGCATACAACTGCGGTTCGACACTGGCTTTTACGGTCTCGAGCCGCCCCGATTGCAGTGCGACGATGAACGAGGATGCGGCGGCTTTCTCCTGCGGTGTCGCCAGCGTATCATTCAGCTTGTCTTGCGAACAGCCTGCAAGCAGCAGGCTCAGGACCAACAGAATGATGCGCACGCCAAGCCCCCGTGCTCGAACTGGAAATTAATGCTTAGCTGGAACGATTTGCAGCAGCAATTGTGACACGCATCCAGATTGACCGCACCGGCTCACACACCGAACCCCTCGATCACCGTCGCCAGCGCTACATCGCGCGTGCTCAGGCCACCGGCGTCGTGCGTGGTCAGCGTGATGTCCACGCGGTTGTACACGTTGAACCATTCGGGGTGGTGATCCGCCTTTTCGGCATGGATCGCCACGCGCGCCATGAAGCCGAAGGCCTCGGCGAAATCGGCGAAGCGGAAGGTCTTGACGATGGCGAGGCCGTCCTCGCGCAGCGCCCAGCCGGGCAGGCGGGCCAGGGCTTCGTCGCGTTCGGCGTCGGTCAGGCGGGCAATCGACATCTGGCTCTCCTTGGCAGTTGCCGCGCTTTCCCCTATCGAGCCGGTCCATGCAAGCCTGCCATCTCGCTGCCCGTGACATCGCCTGCCGGCGCGGCGACCGGTTGCTGTTCAAGGGGCTGTCGTTCGCGTTGCAGGGGGGCGAGGCGCTGCACCTTGCCGGGCCGAACGGCATCGGCAAGTCCAGCCTGATCCGCATCCTTGCGGGGCTGTTGCGCCCCTTCGCCGGCGCGGTAGAGCGCGAGGGTGCGCTGGCGCTGTCGGACGAACGGCTCGCGCTGGACGGGCACCAGCCGTTGGGCGCGGCGCTGGCGTTCTGGCGACGGATCGACGGCAGCGGGGACGAGGGCGCGGATTTCGGCCTTGAAGACCTGCTCGACGTGCCCGTGCGCTACTTGTCCACCGGCCAGCGCAAGCGCGCCGCGCTCGCCCGCGTCGCCGCCAGCCATGCCGCGATCTGGCTGCTCGACGAACCGCTCAACGGGCTGGACACGCAATGGGCCGCCGTGGCGCAGGAGCGCATCGCCGCGCATCTTGCGGGCGGCGGCGCGGTGGTGATCGCCTCGCACCAGCCGCTCGCGCTCGCCGGGGTGCGACAGCTGGCGCTGCGGGATTACGTCGCATGATCGCGCGTCTCTGGCCGATCTTCACGCGCGATCTGGCGCTGCTGCTGCGCGGCGCGCAGGGGCGGGGCGGGGCGGTGCTGCCGCTGCTGTTCTTCCTCGCGGTGGCCATGCTGTTTCCCTTCGCGGTGGGGCCGGACGCGCGGCTGCTCGGCCGCACCGGCGCGGGCGTGATCTGGGTGGCGGCGTTGCTCGCCGCGATCCTCCCGCTCGACCGGCTGGTGGAACCGGACCTCGAGGCGGGTTTCTTTGATCAATGGGCCTTGCGCGGCATTGCCGAAGAGGCGCTGCTGCTGGTGCGGATCATCGCCCACTGGATCAGCTTCGGGGTGCCGCTGCTGCTCGCCGCGCCGCTTTCCGCCGGGCTGCTTTCGCTCGATGCCGGGCAGTTGCGCGTGGTCGAACTGGGGCTGCTGCTGGGCACGCCGGGGTTGGCCGCGATCGGCGTGACCATCGCCGCGCTTACCGCCGGCTTGCGCGCGGGTGCGGCGCTGGGGGGGCTGCTGGCGATCCCGCTGGCGGTGCCGCTGCTGATCTTCGGCGCGGGCTCGCTCCAGCCGGGTGGGGAGGGTGGCCTGCTCCTGCTCGCCGCGACAAGCCTGGCCGCGCTGGCCATCGCGCCCTTCGCCGGGGGGGCGGCCATCCGCGCCGGACGGGAATAAAGCGGTCCGGAACGACCGGTCGAAAGCGGGATTTGTCGCGGACCAAGCCGCAAACGGATTGCGGAACGCACACGGGCCGCCTAACTCCTTGACCATGACCGTACCCGTCCTTCTTCCCGACACGCTTTCGCTCATCGGCAACACTCCGCTCGTCCGGCTCAAGGGGCCAAGCGACGCGGCGGGGTGTGACATCTTCGGCAAGTGCGAATTCGCCAACCCCGGCGCGTCGGTGAAGGACCGGGCCGCGCTGTGGATCGTGCGTGATGCCGAGGAGAAGGGCCTACTCCAGCCCGGCGGCACGATCGTGGAAGGCACGGCGGGCAACACCGGCATCGGCCTCGCGCTCGTCGCCAACGCGCTCGGCTACAAGACCGTGATCGTCATGCCCGAAACGCAATCGCGCGAGAAGATGGACACGCTGCGCGCTCTGCGCGCCGAACTCGTGCTCGTTCCCGCCGCGCCGTTTTCCAATCCCGGCCACTTCGTCCACACCTCGCGCCGCATCGCCGAGGAGACCGAAGGCGCGATCTGGGCAAACCAGTTCGACAACATCGCCAACCGCCGCGCGCACATCGAAAGCACCGCGCCCGAAATCTGGGAGCAGATGGAGCACCGCATCGACGGCTTTACCTGCGCGGCGGGCACCGGCGGCACGATCGCCGGCACCAGTCTGGGCCTCAAGGCGTTCGATGAGGACATCACGATCGCGCTCACCGATCCGCACGGCGCGGCGCTTTACAACTACTACGCCTGCGGCGAGTTGAAGGCCGAAGGGTCGTCGGTGGCCGAAGGGATCGGGCAGGGGCGCATCACCGCCAACCTCGAAGGCGCGCCGATCGATACCCAGTTCCGCATCTCGGACGAGGAAGGCCTGCTGTGGGTCAGCCGCTTGCTGGCCGAGGAAGGGCTGTGCCTTGGCCTGTCGAGCGGGATCAACGTGGCCGGCGCAGTGGCGCTGGGGCGCAAGCTGGTGGCGGAAGGGCGGCCGCACCCGCGCGTGGCCACGATCCTGTGCGATACCGGCTTCCGCTACCTGTCCTCGCTCTACAACCCGGAATGGCTGAAGGCGAAGAATCTGCCGGTATTTCCATGGCTGCAACAATAGGATAATCTGCCCGGGATGGCTCTGTTCGGCTTCCCTTCGCGTCGATCCGGCCGCGCCGCGCAATCCGCGCCGGGCGCGGGCCATGGCGCGGCGCAGGCGGGCGGCATGGCGAAGGCGCCCATTCACCACGTTCCGCCCACTCCGCGCGAGCTGCGCGCGCAAGTGGTCCACCGGCTCCAGATCGGGCTGTTCGGGCTGGCGGCGATGCTGCTGCTCGTAGGCCTGGCCAACGTCATTCTCGATCGCGCCTACATGGCCGATGCTTCGGCCGTGGCCGATCCCGACGCGTCCGCATCGGCCAGCACCACGCCGGCGAACGATCCGCTGGTCGACATGGGTGTGACGCCGGAACTGCCCGCGGCCAACCGTCCGGCCGACAAGACGGCGCCCGCCGCCGCGCCCCAGCACTGATTTCCGTCGCGCGCACGGCTGTATCGCGCCGGTGGCGCTTCGGTGCGGCGCTGCTGGCCTGCGCGCTGGTGGTGGGCGCGGCTGTGGCGTGGAAATCCAGCGGCTCGCGCGCGGTCTCCGCGCAGGAGCGACCGCGCCTGATGCTGTTCACCAGCCTGCCGATCCTGTGGAACGAAACGCCGGACCTGGCCGCCATGCTTCGCGCCGATGCGCCGCCGCACTGGGCGCGCCGCGCGCTGGAAGCGCGCTACACGCTCGTCGCGCGCGATACGCTGCTGGCCCCGCCGCTGGACGCACGCTTCCTGCTGCTGGCGCAACCCCGTCCGCTCGCGCCGCAGGAGAATGTCGCGCTGGATGACTGGGTGCGGGCGGGGGGGCGTCTGCTGCTGTTCGCCGATCCTATGCTCACGGCGGACAGCACCTATGCGCTGGGCGACCGCCGCCGCCCGCAGGACATCGTGCTGCTTTCGCCCATTCTCGCGCGTTGGGGGCTGGAACTGCGCTTCGACGAGGATCAGCCGGCGGGCGAGCATGACGCGGCGCGGGAAAGCGCGGGCGCTGCGCTTCCCGTCAATCTGCCCGGGCAGTTCGCGCCGCGCCCGGGCGGGCATGACGCGCGATGCGCGATCGTGCGCGAAGGGCTGGTCGCGCGCTGCCGGATCGGGCGGGGCCGTGCGCTCATCGTGGCCGATGCCGCGCTGTTCGAACCCTCCGACGCCGACGGAAAGCGCGCGGCGGCGCTGGATTCGTTGCTGGAAGACGCGTTCGCGGGCTGAGCCGGCGACTCCACGGGAAAATACGGGAAAGGCGGAGGGGCTTAGGTGCGGAGTCGCAAGAGTCCCGCATTTTTCGGGCGTTTCCAGACAGAAACAAACCAAGTACAACGTGCAACATTGCGATGAAGCGTGTGGAAAAAGTGCTTGGGATTCAGGTTCTGGACGTAATTTCCCGCATTTTCCCCTTTCCGCCCGTGATGTCCCCGGTTAATGATGGGCCATCGGGATGAACTCCAGGCCGTATCCGCGGGGGATCGGCCGGCTTGCGCGCGAGCGTGGGTCGGGGGTGGAGCCTTTCGTCTTCGAGCGGGGTATTCGGCGTGGCGGGAGGGCCGTCAAATTACGTGGGACAGGGCTTTTCGCCGCGCGGCGAAAAGGGTCGCTTCGTCCTGCCCTCCGATTTCCGCGCCGATGTCCGCGACGCGTCTGACGGTCAGCGCATCCTCTGCATCGACAAGCATCACCGCCTGCCCTGCCTGGTCGGCTTCGGCCTTTCCCGCAGCGAACAGTTCGCCGCCGACATCGACCGCGAAGAGGACAAGGCGCTTCGCCTCGGCCTTGACTTCGATCGCGACATGCGTGCCGCGCAGCTCTACGGCTTCCACCGCGCCAGCTTCGACGATTCCGGCCGCTTCGTCCTGCCCGACCACCTCGCCGAACTCGGCCAGGTGGAGGACGGACTGTTCTTCCAGGGTGGCGGCACCCAGATCACCATCTGGAATCCCCGCATCCTGCTCGAAATGGGGCCAGGCTGGGAAGCGGCGCAGGCCGGTTGCCGCGCCAAGATGGCGGATCTGGCGAAGGGGAAGCGCAAGTGACCGCGCCGGTGTCTTCGTCCGAAACCGGTCCCGCAACCGGATTCGGCCCGCACGTTCCCGTCCTGCTCGATGAAGTGGTGGAAGCGCTCGCGCCGTCGCCGGGCGACGTGATCGTCGATGCCACGTTCGGCGCGGGCGGCTATACCCGCCGCCTGCTTGCTGCCGGTGCCACCGTCCACGCCTTCGATCGCGATCCCGACGCAATCGCCGCCGGGCGGCGCTGGCCCGAGGCGCAGGGCGATGCGCCGCGCCTGGTGCTGCATCCGCGCCGGTTCTCGGAACTGGCCGAAGGGCTGGCCGAAGCCGGTGTCACCGCTGTGCAGGGCGTGGTGTTCGACATTGGCGTCAGCTCGATGCAGCTCGATCAGGCCGCGCGCGGCTTCGCGTTCTCGTCGGACGGCCCGCTTGACATGCGCATGTCGCAGGACGGGCCGAGCGCGGCCGATTTCCTCAACGAGGCGGACGAGCAGGCGATCGCCGACGTGCTCTACCGCTATGGCGAGGAGCGCCAGTCGCGCCGCGTGGCGCGCGCGATCGTGGCGGCGCGTCCGCTGGAAACCACCGGCCAGCTTGCCGCCGTTGTGCGCAAGGCGCTGGGCCATCGCCCCGGCGCGCCCAAGGACCCGGCCACGCGCAGCTTCCAGGCCATCCGCATCCATGTGAACGGCGAACTCGACGAACTCGTCGCCGGCCTTGCCGGGGCGGAACGGATGCTCGCGCCGGGCGGGCGGCTCGCCGTGGTCAGCTTCCACAGCCTTGAGGACCGCATCGTCAAGCAGTTCCTGCGCGAAGCGGCCGGCGCCATGCCCGCCGGATCGCGCCATCTGCCGCAGCTTGCCAGCACCGCGAAGCCGGTTTTCGAAAAGCCTTCGTCCGCCATCCGTCCCACCTCCGCCGAAGAGGCGCGCAATCCGCGCGCCCGCTCCGCCACCTTGCGCTGGGCGGTTCGCACCGCCGCCCCCGCGCGCGCCACATCCGGGAGCCTCGCCGCATGATCGTGACCGCCAACCGCCTGCGTTCGATCGGCTGGGTCGTCCTGCTCGCGCTGTGCGGGGCGGTGGTGCTGGCGCTGTCGTTCCGCGTCAACGCGCTGCGCAGCCAGGTGCATCGCGCGGAGCAGCGCATCGTCGCGCTCAAGCAGGAGAAGATGTACCTCGAAACCGAATTCGAAACGCGCGCCAACCAGCAGCAGCTCAAGTCGTGGAACGACATCGAATTCGGCTATGTGGCGCCCACCGCCGGGCAGTATCTTGAAAACGAACGGCAACTCGCCTCGCTCAGCAAGCCGGCCGATCCGGATGCACCCGCGCCGATCCGCGTCGCCTCGGCCGATGACAGCGTGATCGCCTCCGCCGCGTTCCCCGCGATGGTCTCGCCGCTCACCGGCAAGTCGGCGCAGGCGGAAGAAGCGATCGCGCAGACCGACGCGCCGGCGGCGCATGTCGATCACGCCACGGCCACCGCCGCGCTGGGCGAACGGCTTGGCACGGTCGGCCGTCCGCGCGCTGCCGAAGGCGCAGCGCCCGCCGCGAAGAAGAAGGCGGCCAAGACCGCTAACGGCAAATCTGTGGACAAGGGAGGCTCCGCCAAGTCCTCCGCCTCGCGCTCGGCCAGCGCCGCTGGCAAGCCCCGGACGGGAACGCCGCACAAGGAGGGCAGGATCAGCCGGTGAACGCGCTAACCGCATCCGCCGCGATCGCATCGGGCCGGGTCCAGCTGGCCAATGTCCGTCAGAGCGCGCTGCTGACGGCCAAAAAACGCGCGCTCTTTATCCTGCTCGCTTTCGTGTTCCTGACGGCCACGGCGCTCATGCGCGTCGTCCAGATCGGGCTGTTCGAAGGCAGCCCCGACCGGCGCTCGATGGCCGATGCGCTGGTGCCCGAACGCGGCGAGATCACCGACCGCAACGGCGTGGCGCTGGCGCGGGCGTTTCCGTCCTATTCGCTGTGGTACAACCCCAAGGCGTTCGGCGAAAAGGGCGGCAGCCCGCTGGTCAAGACGCCCGAAGAAGTGGCGCGCGCGCTGGTCCAGATCTTTCCCGATGCGGACTATGACGATCTCGTCCGCCGCCTGAAGTCCGACAAGCCCAGCTACCTGCGCAAGCGTGTCCTGCCCGAAGAGGCCAACCACGTCTTTGCCCTGGGCGAACCCGCGCTGGAATTCCCGCGCGAGAACCAGCGGTACTATCCGCAGGGCTCGCTCGCGGCGAACGTACTGGGCTTCGTCGATCTGGCGGGCAAGGGCCATGTCGGCATGGAGCAGGTGCTGGAACCGCGCCTGCTCGATCCGGCGCAGCGCGCGAATCCCGTGGCGCTGTCGATCGATGCGCGCGCGCAGGGGGCGCTCGAAGACGAACTCGGCCGGGGTATGCTGGAAAGCAACGCCAAAGGCGCGGCCGGCATCATCCTCGATGTCGATACCGGCGAAGTGATCGCGCTCGCATCGCTGCCCTCGTTCAATCCCAACCGCAGCGATCGCGTGTTCAACGGCCTGGTGTTCAACCGCGTGTCGAACCAGGTCTATGAACTCGGCTCCACGTTCAAGCCGATTACGGTTGCCGCCGCGATCGACGCCGGGGTCATCACCGATCTGTCGGTGCGCTATCCCACCGGGCCGCTCAATATCGGCGGCTTTACCATTCACGATAGCCACAACTTCGGCCCGTCGCTGAACGTGCCCGAAGCACTGGTTCATTCGTCCAATATCGTCACCGCGCAGATCGCCGACAAGCTCGGCGGACCAGCCCTTCGTCGCACAATGATGCAGCTCGGCATGAACGAGCGGCCCACGATAGAACTGCCTGCGCGGGGCTTCCCTCTCTGGCCGCGGGGAACCGATGCCAAGGGGGACTGGGCGCGGATCACTACGATGACCGTCAGCTACGGCCACGGCATCGCGGTGACCCCGCTCCATCTCGCCAGCGCCTATGCCGCGCTCGTCAACGGCGGCATCTGGCGCCCGGCCACGCTCTACAAGGTCGATCCGGCGCGCGTGCCGCCGGGCCGTCGCGTGTTCAAGGCGTCCACCAGCGCGCGCATCCGGCAACTGCTGCGCATGATCGTGGTGGATGGCACGGGCCGCAAGGCCGACGCTTCGGGCTTCCGTGTCGGCGGCAAGACCGGGTCGGCCGAAAAGCCGGGCGCGGGCGGCTATCGACGGACCTCGCTGGTCGCCACCTTCGCGGCGGCGTTCCCGATGGACAAGCCGCGCTATGTCGTGATCGCCATGCTCGATGAACCGCAGGGCACTGTGGCCACGTCCGGGCAGCGCACGGCGGCGTGGAATGCCGCGCCGATCGTCGGCCGGGTCGTGCCGCGCATCGGGCCGCTGCTGGGCGTCGTGCCCGATGCCAGCCGCGATGTCGATATTACCGACCTGTCGCCGCTGGTCGCCAACGGAGACGGGGAATGAAGCTGGGCATCATCGCGCACGAAGCCGGTTTCGCGCTGCCGAATGGCGCGGACGGCGATGTGACCGGCTTCGCCATCGATCACCGCAAGGTCGCGCCCGGCACCGTGTTCGGCGCGTTTGTGGGCGCGCGTTTCAATGGCGAGGATTTCATCGCCGATGCCGTGGCGGCGGGCGCCGTCGCCGTCGTCGCCCGGCCCGAAGCGGTCGTGCGGGGCGCGGTCCATATCGCCGATGCGCAGCCGCGCCGCGCCTTTGCCCGGCTCGCTGCGCGCTTCTTCACGCCCGTTCCCGAAACCGTGGTCGCCGTCACCGGCACCAACGGCAAGACCTCCACGGTCGAGATGACGCGGCAGCTCTGGCGCATGGCGGGCTATTCCGCCGCCTCGATCGGCACGCTGGGCGTGACCACGGCGGACGAATCCGTTTCCACCGGCCTCACCACGCCCGATATCGTCACGTTCCTTTCCAACATGACCGGCCTGGCGCGTGAGGGCGTGACGCATGTCGCCTACGAAGCGTCGAGCCACGGCCTGTCGCAGTACCGCAACGAGGGCCTGCGCGTCGTGGCCGGGGCGTTCACCAACCTTAGCCGCGACCATCTCGATTACCACGCGACGATGGATGATTACTTCGCTGCCAAGATGCGTCTGTTCGATGATGTCGTGGCCGATGACGGGACGGCGGTGATCTGGGCGGACGATGAGGCATGGTCCGGCAAGGCCGTGGCCCATGCGGCGGCGCGGGGGCTCAACCTGCTGACGGTCGGCGCGAAGGGCGATGGCATCCGCCTGCTGTCGCGCACGCCCACCCAACTCGGGCAGACGCTGGAGATCGAACACGGCGCCGAAGGCCAGCGCAAGACGCGCAAGGTCAATCTGCCGCTGATCGGCGCCTATCAGGCCGCCAACGCGCTGGTCGCGGCCGGGCTGGTGCTGGCTACTGGTGGCGATGCGGACCGCACGTTCGAGGCGCTCGGCCGGCTCCAGCCGGTGCGCGGGCGGCTGGAACGCGCCGCGATCAGCCGCGCCGGCGCGCCGGTCTACGTCGATTACGCGCACACTCCCGATGCGATCGAGGCGGCCATCGCCGCGCTGCGCCCGCACGTGAAGGGCCGCCTCATCACCGTGTTCGGCGCGGGCGGGGATCGCGATGGTGGCAAGCGCCCGGAAATGGGCCGTGCCGCCTGCGCCGGCTCCGATCTCGTCATCGTCACCGATGACAATCCGCGCGGCGAAGACCCGGCGGACATCCGCAAGGCCGTGCTCGCCGGCTGCACCGCCGGTGCGCGCGAGATCGGTGATCGCCGTGCGGCCATCGCCGCCGCCATTGCCGAGGCGACGGGGGATGACATCGTGCTGGTCGCCGGCAAGGGCCACGAACAGGGGCAGATCGTGGGCCGGGGCGACGCCACCCGCATCCTGCCGTTCGACGATGTGCAGGTGGCGCGCGAATGCGCCGGACCGGCCGGAGGGACCTGAACCATGAACGCCCACCCCGCCATGCTGAGCTGGCCGGTCGAAGCCGGTGACGATCTTGGCCTCGCCCTGTGGACCGCGCGCGACATCGCCGCCGCCACCGGGGGCACCGCATCGGGCGATTTCAGCGTCTCCGGCATCGAGATCGACAGCCGTGCCGTGGCCGAAGGCGATCTGTTCTTCGCTCTGAAGGGCGAAGCCGCCGACGGGCACCGCTTTCTGGAAGGCGCGTTCGGGCGCGGCGCGCAGGCCGCCGTGGTCGATCGCGATGTGTCGTGGCCGCACGTCCGCGTCGCCGATACCTTCCGCGCGCTCGAGGACCTGGGCCGGGCGGCGCGCGCGCGGGTGGACGCCGGGATCATTGGCGTCACCGGATCGGCGGGCAAGACCGGGGTCAAGGAAGCGCTCTATGCCGCGCTCGATCGCGGCAGCCGGGGCCGGGCGCACCGTTCGGTCAAGAGCTACAACAACCATGTCGGTGTGCCGCTCAGCCTGGCGCGGATGCCGGCGCGCACGCGCTTCGGCGTGTTCGAGATGGGCATGAACCATGCGGGCGAGCTGTCCGCGCTGACCCGGCTGGTCCGCCCCCATGTCGCCATCGTCACCACCATCGCCCCGGCGCACATCGGCCATTTCTCCGGCGAGGAGGCCATCGCCGACGCCAAGGGCGAGATTTTCGAAGGGCTGGAACCGGGCGGCACCGCGATCGTCCCGGCCGATAGCCCGCACTACGCCCGGTTGCGCGCCAAGGCGGAGCGCCACGCCGCGCGTGTGCTCGGCTTCGGTGTTTCGCGCGAGGCGCAGGTCCGGCTGATCGATGCAGTTCCTGCCCCGGGTGGCGGCACGCTCGTCACCGTCGATCTCGGCATGCGCAAGCTGTGCTACACCATCGCCATGCCGGGCGCGCACTGGGTCGCCAATTCGCTGGCGGTGATGGCGGCTGTCGAGGCGGTCGGCGGCGATCTTGGCGCGGCCGGGCTGGCGCTCGCGGAGATGGAAGGGCTGGCCGGGCGCGGCGCGCGCCATCGCATTCCCGCGCCGTGCGGCGATGGATCGGGCGAGGCGCTGCTGATCGACGAAAGCTACAACGCCAACCCCGCCTCGATGCGCGCCACGATCCTGCAACTGGGGGCCACGCCCGCGCGTCGGCGGATCGCCGTGCTGGGGGCGATGAAGGAACTGGGCGCCGACGAGGCGCGCTATCACCGCGAACTGGCCGTGCCGCTGATCGAGGCGGGTGTCGATCGGGTGATTCTGGTCGGTGCCGAAATGGCGCCATTGGCCGAGGCGCTGGGGAAAAGCGCCGCCGCGCCGCTTGCCCGGCGAATCGAGATGGCTCATGTGGAAACGACGGCGGAAGCGGCTGAACGCCTTGCTTCCGAAGGGGTCGAGGGTGGCGACGCCATGCTCGTGAAGGGTTCGAATTCGGTCGGATTGGGAGTGCTTGTCCGCGCGCTCACGGCCAGGGAAAACTGAATGCTCTATCTGCTGGCGCACTGGCTTCACTATGAAGGCCTGACCAATCTTTTCCGTTACCAGAGCTTCCGCGCCGGCGCCTCGCTGCTGACCGCGCTGTTCGTGGGCCTGCTGATCGGCCCGCGCTTCATCAACATGCTGCGCGTGCGGCAGGGCAAGGGCCAGCCTATCCGCGAGGACGGGCCGCAAAGCCACCTCGCCAAGCGCGGCACGCCCACCATGGGCGGGCTGATGATCGTCATCGCGCTCACGCTGGGCCTGCTGCTGTGGATGGACGTGACCAGCCGCTATGTCTGGGCCTGCCTGGTCGTCACGCTCGGCTTCGGTCTGATCGGCTTCCTCGACGATTACGACAAGGTCACCAAGTACGCGCACAAGGGCGTGCCGGCCAAGGTCCGCCTGCTTGGCGAATTCGTCGTCGCGGGCGTTGCCGCCTGGCTGGTGGTGGGGGAAACCAACCTCTACGTGCCGGTGTTCAGCAACCTCTATATCCCGCTGGGGCCGTTCTACTACGTCTTTGCTGCCTTCGTCATCGTCGGAGCGGGCAATGCCGTGAACCTGACCGACGGGCTGGACGGGTTGGCGACGATGCCGGTGGTGATTGCGGCGGGCACGTTCGCGATCATCGCCTACCTCGCCGGCCGCGTGGACTATGCGCATTATCTGGGCATTCCGCACGTTCCCGGCGCGGGCGAACTGGCGATCTACTGCGCGGCGGTGATGGGCGCGTGCCTTGCCTTCCTGTGGTTCAACGCCCCACCTGCCGCGGTGTTCATGGGCGATACCGGCAGCCTTGCGCTGGGCGGCACGCTGGGCGTGATCGCGGTGTCGGCGCATCACGAGATCGTGTTGGCGATCGTCGGTGGCCTGTTCGTGATGGAGGCCGTTTCGGTCATCATCCAGGTCTCGGTCTATAAGCGCACCGGCAAGCGCGTGTTCCGCATGGCGCCGATCCACCACCATTTCGAGCAGCTCGGCTGGAAGGAATCGACCGTCGTGATCCGCTTCTGGATCGTCTCGATCGTGCTGGCGCTGCTCGGCCTCGCCACGCTGAAGGTGCGATGATCCGGGCATGATCGTCTCCTCCGCCTTTGCCGGCAAGCGCTATGCGGTCCTTGGCCTCGCCCGGTCGGGGCTGACCAGCGTGGAAACGCTGCTGGCCAGCGGTGCGCAGGTGACGGCGTGGGACAACCGCGAGGAAGCCCGCGCCACGCTGGAAGGCCGGGCCACGATCGCCGATCCGCTGACGATCGACCTTGCCGGGTTCGATGGCGTGGTTGTCTCGCCCGGCGTGCCGCTTAACCGCCACCCCATCGCGGACTATGCCCGCGCCGCGGGGGTGCCCGTGATCGGCGACATCGAACTGTTCGCGCAGGCACGCGGCGATCTGCCCGCGCACCGTGTCGTCGCCATCACCGGCACCAACGGCAAGTCCACCACCACCGCGCTGGTGCATCACTTGTGCAAGAGCGCGGCGCTGCCGGTGCGCATGGGCGGCAACATCGGCCTGCCCGTGCTGGGGCAGGAGCCGCTGCCGGCCGGGGGCGTCTATGTGCTCGAACTGTCGAGCTACCAGATCGACCTGACCTATGGCCTGGCGGCGGACGTTGCCGCGCTGATCAATCTCAGCCCCGATCACCTCGACCGCTACGATGGCTTCGCCGGCTACGCCGCGTCCAAGGCGCGGCTGTTCGCCATGCAGCGCGCCGACCAGCACGCGGTGTTCGGCTGCGGCGATCCGCACACCCTGCGCATCGCCGAAGACGTAGCGGCTGGCCGGAGCGCGGGCTTCGTTCACGTCGTCGATCCGGCGGCGCTGGCGGGGCAGGCGGACTGGCCCTCGCTGCAAGGCCCGCACAACCTGCAAAACGCGGCCATCGCCGTGGAAATAGCGCGCCTGCTAGGCCTGAACGAAAGCCAGTGGCGCCCGGCGCTGCAATCGTTCAAGGGCTTGCCGCACCGCATGGAACGCGTGGCTGAGGCGCGCGGCGTGCTGTTCATCAACGACAGCAAGGCGACCAACCCTGCCTCTACCGCGCCCGCGCTGGCCGCGTTCCCGCGCATCCACTGGATCGTCGGCGGGCTGCCCAAGGGCGACGATCTCGACGAATGCGCGCCGTTCTTCGATCACGTCGTCGCGGCCTATACCATCGGCGAGGCGGGGCCGCGCTTCGCCGAGATCCTCGAGCCGGTGATGCCCGTCAGCCGCAGCGAGATGCTGTGCGATGCGGTCAGCCAGGCGATCGCCGCCGCGCGGCCGGGCGATGTCGTCATGCTCTCGCCGGCCTGCGCCAGCTTCGACCAGTTCCGCGATTTCGAAGCGCGTGGCGATGCCTTCCGCCAGATTGTGGAAGCGTTGACCGGCGGGCCGGGGGAAGGGTGAACGGCCGGCGATGAACACCACTCCCACACGCCTCGTCACCACCACCACGCGCGAAGGCGGGGTCCGCCTCGTCGGTGCGGCGCATCGTTTCCGCCGTACCCGGCGCAGCGAACTGCTGATCTGGTGGCGCGAGATCGACCGGGTGCTGCTCGGCCTGATCCTCACCCTGCTCACCGTCGGCGCGGTGGCCGTGGCCGCCGCATCGCCGGCCAGCGCGCACCGCCTGTCCACCGCGCAGAAGTCGCTGGGCGACCTCTATTTCTTCTGGATCCACCTGCGTTGGCTGGCGGTGGGGCTGACCGTGATGTTCATCGCCTCACTGCTGCCCCGCGAATCGGCGCGGCGGTTGGCGATCATGCTGTGCGGGGCGATGGTGCTGGCGCTCGTGCTGGTTCCACTGGTCGGCGGCGAGGTGAAGGGCGCCCGGCGCTGGCTTTGGATCGGCTTCAGCCTCCAGCCTTCGGAATTCCTGAAACCGGCTTTCGCGATCACCGTCGCATGGATTCTCTCGTGGCGCGTACGCGATCCCAACCTGCCGGTCATCACCATCTCGCTGGCCCTGCTCTGCACCATTGGCGGGCTGCTCATGCTCCAGCCCGATTTCGGCTCGACCGTGCTGTTCTGCGGCGTTTGGTTCGTGCTGGTGCTGCTCTCGGGCCTGCCGATCGCGCGGCTGCTGTGGGTTGCCGGCGGGGCCGTCATGCTGGTGATCGCCGCCTACCTGTTCTACCCCAACGCCACCCACCGCATCGACAATTTCCTCAACGGCGGCAGCGAGTTCGACCAGGTTGACCTTGCCATGCGCACGCTCGTTGCCGGCGGGTGGAGCGGGGCCGGGCTGTGGCTGGGCGCGCGCAAGAACGCGCTGCCCGAGGCGCATACCGACTACATCTTTTCGGTGATAGGCGAGGAATTCGGCCTGATCGCCTGTGCGGTGATCGTGATGCTCTACTGCGCGGTTGCCGTGCGCGTGCTGATGCGGCTGGTGGAAGAGGAAGACCTGTTTACCGTGCTGGCCGCCGCCGGGCTGACCGCGCAGCTTGTCGGGCAGGCGTTCATCAACATCCTCGTCAACTTGCAACTGTTCCCGTCCAAGGGCATGACGCTGCCGCTCATCAGCTATGGCGGTTCGTCCACCATCGCCCTGTTGCTCGGGGTCGGCTTCCTGCTCGCCATTACCCGCCGGAATCCCTATCTGACGCGCGAGTCATTCACGATCGGGGAGTTCCCGCGAAAATGAGCGCGGTATCACGGCATTATGTCCTCGCCGCTGGCGGTACGGGCGGGCACTTGCTGCCCGCCTTTGCGCTTGCTGTGGAGCTGGAACGGCGCGGCCATCACGTCGCGCTCGTCACGGACGATCGCGGTGCGAAGATACCGGGCAAGCCCGCGTTCATGCCCGCGCATGTCCTGCCGGCGGGCCGGCTGGGCAAGAACCCGCTCACGCTGCTGAAGGGCTTGCGCGCGATCTGGGCTGGCCGCGCCATGGCGCTGCGCCTGTTCGAAAGCTTCGAACCGTCCTGCGTGATCGGTTTCGGCGGCTATCCCGCGTTCCCGGCGCTGATCGCCGCGCAGTCCGCCGGTATCCCCACGGTGATCCACGAACAGAACGCGGTGCTGGGACGCGTCAACCGGCTGCTGGCGAAGCGCGTCAACGCCATCGCCACGTCCTATCACGAGGTCGACCGGCTCGATCCCAAGCTGTGGGGCAAGGTCCACCTCGTCGGCAATCCGGTCCGGCCCGAAGTGCTGGCGCTGCGTAGCGAGCCGTTCCCCGAATTTACCGAGGAAGGCTTGTTCCGCGTGCTTGTCACCGGCGGCAGCCAGGGCGCTTCGGTGCTGTCCGAAGTCGTGCCCGATGGCCTCGCCATGCTGCCGCCCGCCCTGCGCCATCGCCTGCAGGTCACGCAACAGTGCCGCGCGGAAGACCTGGAGGCCGTCCGCGCCCGCTATGCGGCGCACCAGATCCCGGCCGAACTCGGCACCTATTTCGAGGACATGGCCGGCCGCCTGGCCGAAGCGCACCTGTTCATTGGCCGCGCCGGCGCCTCGACCATCGCCGAACTCACCGCCGTGGGCCGTCCCGCCATTCTGGTGCCCCTGCCGATCGCCACCGACGATCACCAGGCCGCCAACACGCGCGAGATCGTTGCCGCTGGCGGCGCGCGCGCGATCCGGCAGACCGGCTTCACGCCCAAGGAACTGGCCAAGCAGATTCAGACCATGGCGCTTCATCCCCAATCCCTCGCCAACGCCGCGCATGCCGCCTGGAACTGCGGCCTGCCCAACGCCGTCACCGATCTGGCGGATCTGGTCGAAAGCTTCGGTGCGGCGCCGCTTCAGGACGTGATCCGGATGGAAGGCGGCAAGACAGCGACTTCGGAACAGGTCGCGCTGGGCGCAAGCGTGCCGCGCAACACCGGAGTCCGCGCATGAAGGGTGTCGGCACAGATATCGGCACGATCCATTTCGTCGGCATCGGCGGCATCGGCATGTCCGGCATTGCCGAAGTCATGCACAACATGGGCTATTCGGTGCAGGGTTCGGACATCGCCGAAAGCTATGTCGTCGAAGGTCTGCGCAAGCGCGGCATCGCGGTGATGATCGGCCACAAGGCGGAGAACGTCGAAGGCGCGGCCGTGGTCGTTACTTCCACCGCCGTCCGGCGCGAAAATCCCGAAGTTGTCGCCGCCCTCGAGGCGCGTGTGCCGGTGGTGCGCCGTGCGGAAATGCTGGCGGAGCTGATGCGGCTCAAGAACACCGTGGCCGTGGCCGGCACGCACGGCAAGACCACCACTACCTCGATGGTCGCGGCGCTGCTCGATGCGGGCGGGGTCGATCCCACGGTCATCAACGGCGGCATCATCAATTCCTACGGCTCGAACGCCCGCCTTGGCGCGTCGGACTGGATGGTGGTGGAAGCCGACGAAAGCGATGGTTCGTTCCTGCGGCTCGATGGCACGCTGGCGATCGTCACCAACATCGATCCCGAACACCTCGATCACTACGGCAGCTTCGACCGGGTGAAATCGGCCTTCGTCGAGTTCATCGAGAACGTGCCGTTCTACGGCGCGGCGATGCTGTGCATCGATCATCCGGAAGTGCAGGCGATCATCCCCAAGGTGCGCGACCGCCGCGTCATCACCTATGGCTTTTCCGCGCAGGCCGACGTGCGCGGCGAAGGCGTGACGCCGATTCCCGGCGGCAACCGCTTCACCGCCGTGCTGCGCCAGCGCGACGGCTCGTTCCGCCGCATCGAGGGCATTGAATTGCCCATGCCCGGCCGCCACAACGTGCAGAACGCGCTGGCCGCCGTGGCCGTTGCCGTGGAAATGGGCGTGTCGGATGACCTCATCCGCGCCGGCTTCGGCAAGTTCGGCGGGGTCAAGCGCCGCTTTACCAAGGTGGGCGAGATCGCGGTGGACGGTGGTTCGGCCGTGGTCATCGACGATTACGGCCATCACCCGGTCGAAATCCGCGCCGTGCTCGCCGCCGCGCGCGAAGGCGTGCAGAACCGGGTCATCGCCGTGGTCCAGCCGCACCGCTTCACCCGCCTGCGCGATCACATGGAAGACTTCCAGGGCGCGTTCAACGATGCCGACGTGGTCTATGTCGCGCCGGTCTATCCCGCCGGCGAAGCGCCGATCGAGGGCGTGGACGCAGCCGCGCTGGTCGAAGGCGTCAAGGCGCGGGGGCACCGTTCGGCGCACCTGATCGCCGGGGCGGATGCGCTGGCGCAGGAACTCGCGCCGCTGGTCCAGCCGGGTGACATGATCGTCTGCCTGGGCGCGGGCGACATCACCAAGTGGGCGGCGGGTCTGGCCGATGCGATTGCGCAGCAGCGGGGGGCGGCGTGAACGCCGATCGCATTCCTCGTAGCAAGCCGCCTCGTGGACGCGTGACAGCTTCCGCGCCGCTGGCACCGTTGGTGTGGTTCAAGACGGGTGGGGTCGCCGAAATACTGTTCGAACCTGCCGATACGGCGGATCTGTCCGAATTTCTTCAGGACATGAATCCCGAATATCCCGTGATGGCGCTCGGTCTCGGATCCAATCTGATTGTCCGCGATGGCGGCGTGCCTGGCGTTGTCATCCGCCTGGGCAAGGCCTTCTCCAAGGTCGAGAAGGTGGATGAAATCACCCTCAACTGCGGCGGTGGGGCGAGTGGCATCCTCGTTTCCAGCACGGCGCGCGATCATGGCATCGCGGGCCTCGAATTCCTCCGTTCGATCCCCGGCACCGTCGGCGGCTTCGTGCGCATGAACGGCGGCGCTTATGGCCGCGAGGTCAAGGACATCCTCATTGATTGCGATGTCGTGATCCGTTCGGGCGAAATCGTCACGCTGCCGGTGAGCGAACTCGGCTACACCTACCGCCATTCGAACCTCACCGACGGCTCCATCGTCGTTGCCGCGCGGTTCCGTGGGGTTCCGGGCGAACCCGCCGCGATTCAGGCCGAAATGGACCGCATTTCCGCCGCGCGCGAAGCCAGCCAGCCGCTGCGCAGCAAGACCGGCGGCAGCACGTTCAAAAACCCCGATGGGGCAAAGGCGTGGGAACTGGTTGACCGTGCCGGCTGCCGGGGTCTCACCGTGGGCGGGGCGCAGGTCAGCGAAAAGCATACCAACTTCCTCATCAACACCGGCACCGCCTCCAGCGCCGACATCGAGGCGCTGGGTGAAGAAGTGCGACGCCGGGTGAAGGAACAGTCGGGCGTGGAGTTGCAATGGGAAATCCAGCGGGTGGGCGAGCCGTGACCGGTTTGTATCTCGACACGAACGGAGACTGTTGAAGTGTCATTGCCCAAACTCCACGTCGCGGTCCTGATGGGCGGCTGGTCGAACGAACGGCCGGTCTCGCTGATGTCCGGCGAAGGCGTCGCCAGGGCGCTGGAAGAGCGTGGCCACACGGTCACGCGGATCGACATGGACCGCGCGGTGGCGCTGCGCCTGGCCGAAGCGAAGCCCGATGTCGTGTTCAATGCGTTGCATGGCGTGCCGGGGGAAGACGGCGCGGTGCAGGGGATGCTCGATCTGATGGGCCTTCCCTATACCCATTCGGGCATGGTCACTTCGGTCATCGCGATCGACAAGGAGCTGACCAAGCAGGCGCTGGTGCCGCACGGCATCGCCATGCCGCAGGGCACGATGGTCCGCACCCCCGATCTCCACCGCGCCGATCCGCTGCCGCGCCCCTATGTCCTCAAGCCCGTCAACGAAGGCTCGTCGGTCGGCGTCGCCATCGTCACCGCCGAGGGGAACTATGGCAACCCGATCAGCGCGGAGGCCAAGGGGCCGTGGCAGGAGTTCGACGAACTCCTGGCCGAACCTTATATCCGCGGCCGGGAGCTGACCACGGCGGTCATCGCCGGCGCCGATGGCCCGTGGGCGCTGGGCGTCACCGAGCTGCGGCCCAAGTCGGGCTTCTACGATTTCGACGCCAAATACACCGAAGGGATGACCGACCACATCTGTCCGGCCGAGATTCCGGCCGAGATCACCGAGGCTTGCAAGAACATGGCGCTGCGCGCGCACGTGCTGCTCGGCTGCAAGGGCACCAGCCGGTCCGATTTCCGCTGGGACGATGAACAGCCCGGCCTGTCGGGCCTGTTCTTGCTGGAAGTGAACACCCAGCCGGGGATGACCCCGCTCAGCCTCGTGCCCGAACAGGCGCGGCACGTGGGCATGAGCTATGCCGATCTGGTCGAGGCGATCGTGGCCGACGCGCTGGGCCTGACCGCCACGCAGGGCCTTGTTGCCGCGCAGGGGAAGGGCTGAACCATGGCGCAGACGATCCGGCGGAGCGGCAAGGGCGTGCGGCGCGCGGCGGCGGCCAAGGGCGCGCAGCGCAAGGTGGCCACCGCGAAGAAGCAGACCGGCAACGTCATCGATGGCGTGATGCAGTGGCTGCCGTTCAGCGAGGAGACGCTGCACCGGATCGTGCTGGCGGTGATCCTCGGCGTGGCGGCGATGCTCGTGTGGGTGGTCGCCAGCATGGCCGGCGTGCCGATGCTGGCGCAGGAAAAGCTGGCGCAGGTCGCTTCGGGCGCCGGGTTCGAGGTCAAGCGCGTCGAAGTGCGCGGCGTCAACCGCATGAACGAGCTGAAGATCTACGAAAAGGTGCTGGGCCAGCGCGATCAGTCGATGCCCCGGCTCGATATCGACGGGTTGCGCGGTGATCTGATGCAGCTTTCGTGGGTCAAGGACGCGCGCGTTTCGCGCCAGTTGCCTGATACGCTGGTGGTGGACATCGTCGAACGATCGCCCCACGCGGTGCTGCGCAAGGGCGGCAAGCTGGTGCTGATCGACGATACCGGGCACGAGCTCGAACCCGTTTCGGCCGCGCGCGCCAAGGGCATGCTGGTGCTGGAAGGCGAAGGCGCGGGTGAAAAGGTGCAGGATCTCGGGCGCCTGCTCGATGTCGCCCCGGCGCTGAAGCCGCAGGTCGCCGAAGCCGAATGGATCGGCAACCGTCGCTGGAACATCATGTTCAAGACCGGGCAGGTGCTGGCGCTGCCCGAAGGCGATGACCAGTCCGCAAGCGCACTGCTCGGCTTCGCGCGGATGGACGGGGTGAACCGCCTGCTCGGCGGCAAGGTGGCGAGCTTCGACATGCGCGCGTCCGATCGCATGTACCTGCGCGTGCCCGGCCACGCCGACGAAGTGGCGGCCGATCAGCGCGCCGCCGCCGAGGCCAAGGCGGCCGCGAAGAAGGCGGCGCAACTCGCCCGGGCGAAGGCGGCGGAGAAGGATCAGTAGGCCGTGGCGGCTCCGCGCATCACCAGGCTTTTCGCTGCGGTCAACATCGGCTCGTTCCGCGTCTCGGCGATGATCGCCGGGCTTTCGGAAACGGGCGAGATGATCGTGCTCGGATCGGGCCACCGCGCCGCGCAGGGGATCAAGCGCGGCTATGTGACCGATATGCAGGCCGCCACCCATTCGGTGCGCGACGCGATCGAACGGGCCGAGAAGATGGCCAACACCGGCGTGCAGAAGGTGTGGATCGGCTGCTCCGGCGCGGGGCTGGTGAGCACTACCGCCCGGGTCGAGGTGGACATCGGCGGCCGCCGCATCGAACAGGACGATATCGAGCATCTGCTCGTTGCCGGGCGCGAGGTGATCCAGCCCGATGGCCGTATGGTGCTGCACGCGCAGCCCGCGCACTACACGCTCGATGGCGCGCATGGCGTGCCCAACCCCAAGGGGCTCCATGCCGAACGGCTGGCGGTGGACATCCACGTCATGCTGGCCGATGGCGCGCCCATCCGGAACCTGACCGAGACCGTGCAGAACGCGCATCTGGAGGTCGAGGCCGTGGTCGGTTCGCCGGTTGCAGCGGGTCATGCCTGCCTGACGCCGGAAGAGCGCGAACTCGGCGTCGCGCTGGTGGAATTCGGCGCGGAAGTGACGACCGTTTCGGTCTATGCCGCCGGCATGTTGCTGGGCATGCAGGTCATCCCGTTCGGTTCGGGCGACATCACCGACGCCGTTGCCTCGGCCTTCGGTATCCGCCGCTACCAGGCCGAGCGGCTCAAGTGCATGTCCGGCTCGGCCATCGCCAGCCCGGCCGATCACCGCGAGATGATCCCGGTCAACGCGCCGGGCGATCCCGAAGGCGCGGGGCCGCTGGCGCGCCACGCGGACGACAAGAACCGCATTCCCCGTGCCGAACTGATCTCGGTCATCACCCAGCAGCTCGGACACTTCACAGAAGAAGTGGGCAAGGCGCTGAAAGGCATGGGTTTCTCAGGGCAGCGTGGCCAACAGGTCGTGCTGACGGGCGGGGGCGCGCAACTGCCGGGGCTGGCCGATTACGCGCAGTCCGCGCTCGGCCGCCCGGTGCGGATCGGCGCCCCGCCGACGATGATCGGCCTGCCGCCTGGCCTTGCCACGCCCAGTTCCTCCACGCTCGTCGGGCTGGTGCTCTATGCCGCCGCCGATCCGGTGGACATCCGCGCGGTTGGCCCAGCCTATCAGCCCAGCGCGCGCTATTCCGGCCTGGGACTCGTCACGCGGGTCTATCGGGCGTTGCGGGAATACTTCTGATGTGCGCGCCCGATCACGGCAAGTTATCCACCGCTGCGCGCCTGAATAGCGGATTTTGCGAACCATTCGGCCGCTCATCCTGTGGAAAAGGTCTATTTAACCTTTATTCGACGAATCCAACTGTGCCACAGGTCGGCTAAGTTCAACCGAAACGCACCCAACCCGAACGGGAGACCGCTATGAGCATCAACATCGGACCGCCGGCCATCGATGAGCTTCGGCCCCGCATCACGGTGATCGGTGTTGGCGGCGCGGGCGGAAACGCCATCGCCAACATGATCAGCGCCGGGATCGAAGGCGTCGATTTCGTCGTCGTGAACACCGATGCGCAGGCGCTGAACAACTCGATCGCCGAAAACCGCATCCAGCTTGGGCCGGCGATCACGCAGGGCCTGGGCGCGGGCGCGCGGCCCGAAGTCGGCCGCGCCGCCGCCGAAGAGACGATGGAAGAGATCGAGCGCGCGCTCGACGGCGTCCACATGTGCTTCATCGCCGCCGGGATGGGCGGCGGCACCGGCACCGGTGCCGCGCCGGTCATCGCCGAAGTCGCGCGCAAGAAGGGCGTGCTGACCGTGGGCGTGGTCACCAAGCCGTTCCTGTTCGAAGGCACGCGCCGGATGCGTTCGGCGGAATCGGGCATCGAGGAGCTGCAGAAGCACGTCGATACCCTGATCGTCATCCCCAACCAGAACCTGTTCCTGGTCGCCAAGGCGGAAACGACCTTCAAGGAAGCGTTCCAGCTGGCCGACGAAGTGCTGCAGCAGGGCGTGCGCTCGATCACCGACCTGATGGTCATGCCCGGCCTCATCAACCTCGACTTTGCCGACGTGCGCTCGGTAATGGGCGAAATGGGCAAGGCGATGATGGGCACGGGCGAGGGCGATGGCCCGAACCGCGCGCTCGAAGCGGCCGAACGCGCCATCGCCAACCCGCTGCTCGATGGCGTGTCGATGCAGGGTGCCCGCGGCGTGATCATCTCGATCATCGGCGGCGACGACATGAAGCTGCTCGAAGTCGACGAAGCGGCCAACCATATCCGCGAACTGGTCGATCCCAACGCCAACATCATCTGGGGTTCGGCGTTCAATCCGGATCTCGATGGCAAGATCCGCGTCTCGGTCGTGGCCACGGGTATCGAGCAGAGCGCCGAAATGGCCGAACAGGCCGCGCGCCCGCTCAACCTTCCCGGCGCCTCGCGCGGTCCGGCGTTCCCGACGACGGCCCCCGTCGCCGCGCCCGAACCCGCGCCGCCCGTGCAGCAGGCTCCCGAGCCCGTTCCTGCCTGGACGCCGCCCGTGGCGGAGGCCGCTCCCGAACCGGAAGCCCTCGACCTCACGCTCGATCTCAGCGAGGAACATGCCGCGCCCGTGCCGCCGGTTTCGGCGGCAGGCAACGACGAACTCGTGCTCGGCGGGTCCGAGGAAATCGGTGCTCCCCCGCGTTTCGGTGGCGAGGCATCCGACGCCCCGGCCGAACGCGCCACCCCGCGCGTGGCGCCGGGTGGCGGTGGCAGCACGCTGTTCGAACGCATGGCCAATCTTTCGCGTGGCAGCGGCAAGGCGGCCGATGACGAGGATGATGGCGGCGCACTGAATATTCCGCGCTTCCTCGGGCGTCAGAACAACCAGTAACGCGCGTCAGGACCTCCCGCCGCCGCAATTCGGACGGCGGGAGCGCCCGTTTCGCCGATCTGTTGTCGCCGGTTCTGCGGGATGTCGATAAGGGAGCGGCAACATGAGTCGCCATTTGTCGAAACGAACCGTCTGGCCGCGCGTTGCGGTCGGGCTCCTCGCCGCCTGCAGCGCTTCGGCGCTTTTCGCGCAACGTGCCACATCGGGTCCGGTCGACGAGAATGTGGACCAGCCGGAATCCGTGTCGCGCCCTGTGGTGCAACCCATCACCGGGCAGGTCGGCGGCACGCAGGCGCTCAACGCCGCGCTCAACCGGCTGGCGCGCGATCCGCGCAATATCGATGCCCTGATCGCGGCGGGTAACGCCGCGCAGCGTGTGGGCGACAGCGATGCCGCGCTGGGCTTCTTCAAGCGTGCGGACGAGGTTGCGCCGGGCAACGGCACGGTCAAGGCGCAGATCGGCGCGGCACTGGTCCGCGACGATCCGTTCTCCGCGATCCGCTATTTCGACGATGCCGAACGGGCAGGGGCCGATCTGTTTCCGATGGCGGCGGATCGCGGGCTGGCCTACGATCTGATCGGCGACAATGCCACGGCGCAGCGCTTCTACCAGGTCGCGCTCAGCCGTGGGCCCAATGCGGAAGTCGCGCGCCGCTACGCGCTCAGCCTCGCGATCGCCGGGGATCGGCGCGGATCGGAGAACGTGCTGAACCCGCTGTTGCAGACGCAGGACCGCGCGGCGTGGCGAACCCGCACGTTTATCATGGCGATCTCCGGCCAGCAGGATGAGGCGGTGTCGGTCGCCTATGCCTCGATGCCGCAGCAGCTTGCTGCCGGCATCACGCCCTATCTGCGCTACATGCCGCGGCTGACCCCGGCGCAGCAGGCCGCCGCCGCCAACCTCGGGCGATTCCCGCGCGCGGCGGATATTGGCCGTGATGAGCCGCGCGTCGTGCAATATGCCGCGCTCCATCCGCGCGCGCCGCGTGCCGATACCGCGCTGATTCCGACGGGCGAGGCGTTGGGGACGCAGGCGGCGGACCGGCCCAGCCGCGAAAAGCGCCGCCGTCCGGGCCGGGCGGAACCGGTGCGCGTTGCATCGGCGACGCCCGCGCCGACGGCCTCCTCCCCGACCCGCCCGGCAACGGGCGTCGGCGTGTCGTTGTTGCCGACGCCGTCGCCTGCGCCGGCACCGGTGCCGCCCCCCGTTCCCATGCCGTCGCGCACGGTCACGCAACCGCNNTGCGCCTGTTTCGGCGGCCGCTTCCGCGCCCGTGCAGGTGGCGACGGCGGCGTCTCCATCCGTCGGCTCGACCGCCGCGTTGCAGCCGACGGGCGAGCGGCCGCTGGTGATTCCGCGCCCCTATCCGGCCTCGCGGCTCGACGGGCCACCGCCTGCCAGCAGCATCCCGCCCGCCGCGATGACCGCGCCGGCACCTGCCCCGGCTGCGGTCCAGGTCGCCACGGCCGCCGCTACGCCTACTCCGACGCCCGCGCCCGCGCCCGCGCCAGCACCAGCGCCCACTCCCGCACCCTCCCCGGGTTTCGATCTGTCGCGGGTGCAGGGCAGCACCGCCACCGCCCAGGCTGTTCCGACACCGGCTCCGGCCGCCACACCGCCCCCCGCGCCGACTCCGGCTCCCGTGGCCGAACCACCGGTTCAGGTCGCGGCGGTCGCGCCATCCGCGGCGCCACCGCCCACCGCGATTGTCGAACCGGCCCGGTCTTCGCCCACAGCATCCGCGCCGCCTGCCGATGCCGCCGATTTCCGCAGCCTGTTCGAAGGGTTCCGCCCGCCCGAAGAGGAGCGGCATCAGGCCGTGGCCGCGGTCGACATCTCGCGCATCCAGCCCGCGCGGCCCAAGCCTCCCGAGGAGAAGCCGGCCCCGGTCAAGGCCGCCGAATCCAAGCCCGCCGAACCCGAACCTGCCGATCGCACGACGCGGCGTCGCGGGCGCGCTGCAGCCACCGAGGAGGAGGCCACCTCCGCGCCCGGCCCGCGCGGGCGCGAAACCGCGTCGGACATCCGGGGCAGAGGCTCCAAGGATGCGAAGGACGCCAAGGAAACCAAGGGAGCTAAGGGCAAGGGCGCGAAGGCCCGTCCGCCCGCCAATCCCAGCCGCGTCTGGGTGCAGGTGCTGACCGGCGCCAATCGCGATGTGATGGGGCGTGAATGGCAGCGCCTGGTGCGCGAGGCGTCCGTGCTGCGAGCGCGCAAGCCCTATATCACGCCGTGGCGCAGCAATTTCCGGCTGCTGACCGGTCCGTTCGACAGCGACGACGACGCGCAGGCCTTCCTCAACCAGCTGCGCCGCGCCGGCGTCAGCGGCTTCCAGTGGACCAGCCCGGCGGGGCAGGCAGTCGATCCGCTTCCCGCGCGCTAGGGCGCCCGCGCGGGCTTTCGCATCCGAACCGGATGTTCACCCCTTGTCCACATGTTATAAACAGCCTTGTCGAGTTTTGCCCAACGACGGGTTAACCGTTGATTGTCCCCAGCCCCGCGCTCCGCGATGGGTCAGGGCAGGCGAACGGCAGATTGCTCGTTTGCGATGGATGGAGTGTCTGATGCGGACCGGTCACGACGAAAGCGAACGCGATGACGCGGCGCCCGTCGACATGCTCGCCTCGCTGTTCGAGGCGCGCGGCTGGCCGTTCGAATTCGTTTCGGACGACGAGATACTGGGCGAGATCCAGGGCAGCTGGGCCAATTACCAGATTCGTTCGATCTGGCGCGCCGAGGACCACGTTCTGCAGATTCTCTGCCTGCCCGATATCCGCGTGCCCGATGACAAGAAGGGCGCGGTCTTCGAGGTCATGGCGCTCATCAACGAACAGGTCTGGCTGGGCCATTTCGATATCTGGTCGAACGGCGGCGTGCTGCTCTATCGCCACGGCCTGATGCTGGGCGATGACGGGCTGCTCAGCCTCACCCAGGCGCAGACCGCGATCGAGGCGGCGGTCGACGAATGCGACCGTTTCTACCCGGCGTTCCAGTTTATCCTGTGGGGCGACAAGACCCCGGCCGATGCCTTGGCCAGCGCGCTGGTGGACGCCGCCGGGGAAGCCTGACGGGTTTCAGCCCGCGTGCGTGAGTCCGGAAGCGGGCGGGCGCCGCCCGAGATCGCGTTTCAGCACGTGCACCGTATAGCGGGCGTCGTTGTGGATTGCATGGCGGACGGTGTGCGGAACCACGGCGAGGGCCGCCAGTGCCAGCATACCCCACAGGGCGATTGCCAGCGGCGCGCTCCACATGAGTCCGCGCACCAGTTTCGCCCTCGTTTGCGTGTCGGTGTTGTCCATGGCGATCACCATACCGCGCCCGGCATGACCGAAGGCTGAGGGCCGAATGAAAATCCGGACAGGATTGCGGCACCGGCGCCGGATGCCATCGCGTCGATCGTCATTGGCCATTTGAAAACATCCTGATCGAGCGCGCTCTTGCCTTTGGCGCGATCCTGGACCAGTCGCGGTTCCGAAATCGCGGCGCAGGAGACAGATCATGACGGTGCAGATCCTTCAGTTCGGGTGTGGCAACATGGGCGGCGCCATGCTCGCGGGCTGGCTGGCGGCGGGCTCCGATCCGGCGGCGTTCACCATCGTCGATCCCCGGCTGGAAGCCGCGCCGGCGGGCGTGCGGCTGGTGCGCTCGATCGCCGAGGCCACGGGCGCTTATGATGTGGTCCTGCTGGGGTTCAAGCCGCAGCAGTTCGCCGATGCCATGGTTACGGTGCGGCCGTTCGTGACCCAGGGAACGCTGCTTCTCTCCATTCTCGCCGGGGTCGATCTCGCCACGCTGCGTGGTGCCTTTCCCGATGCCGGGGCGGTGGTGCGCGTCATGCCAAATCTCGCCGCCGCGCTCGGCAAGTCGCCGATCGCGCTGTTCGGCGATGCGCAAGGGGATGCGCGCGCGCTCACCGATAGCCTGATGGCGCCGCTGGGGCAGGCCGAATGGCTGGCCGGAGAAGGCCAGATGGACCTCGTCACCGCGCTGGCCGGGTCCGGGCCGGCGTTCGTCTACCGCTTCATCGATGCGCTGGCAGAGGCGGCGGCGTCGCTCGGCCTCGCGCGCGAACAGGCGGATCGCCTGGCGCTGGCCATGGTCGAAGGCGCGGCGGCGCTGGCGGCCTCGTCCGACCATTCGCCCGGCGAGCTCGCCCGCCGCGTGGCGAGCCCCGGCGGCGTAACGCAAGTCGGCATCGACGTGCTCGATGCCGATCGCCGGCTGGTGCGCCTGCTCGAAGACACCCTGCGCGGCGCGCGCGATCGCAGCGCGGAAATGACCGAACAGGCGCGCGGGGCGGCGAAGTAGGTCTTGTTGGTTCGGTGTTGCCGCAAGCCTTCGATGTCCATCGAAGGCGCCGCATCACCTCTCCCGCAACAAATTCTTACAATTCGCGACCGGTTCCCGGTTCCGGTTTCGCTTGAAACCCGCCCGCGATGCTACGATATTGCCGTGTATCGGGCATTGTGCCCGGCAACGGAGTTTTGGAAACAATGGCAAACTGGAACGATCCTCAGCCCACTCGGACGGGCTTCGGCGCGTCTCCGAGCCTTTCCGGCGCCTATGGTCGCGGCGAAGTCTTCGACGCCGGCCTGCGGCGGTACATGCTTTCGATCTACAACTACATGGCTTCGGGCGTGCTGCTTTCGGGCATTGTCGCGCTGTTGTTCGCCACCACCGGCATGGCCGCGGCGGTGTTCGGCACGCCGCTGCGCTGGCTCGTGGCGCTCGCGCCGCTGGGCTTCGTCATGGTGATGAGCTTCGGCGTCAACCGCCTGTCCACCGCTGCCATGCAGGGCCTGTTCTGGGCCTTCAGCGTGGTGATGGGCATGTCGCTGTCGGCGATCTTCTTCGTCTATACCGGCCCTTCGATCGCGGTGACGTTCTTCGCCACCGCAGGCGCTTTCGCCGGTCTCAGCCTGTTCGGCTATACCACGAAGAAGAGCCTTTCGGGCATGGGCAGCTTCCTGATCATGGGCCTGTTCGGCATCCTGATCGCGTCGCTGATCAACATCTTCCTGCGCTCGCCGGGCCTTGCCTGGGGCATCAGCTTCCTGGGCGTGCTGATCTTCGCGGGTCTGACCGCCTATGACACGCAGCGCCTCAAGGAAACCTACGCGCAGGTCGCCGGCACCGATTTCGTCGGCAAGGCGGTCGTGCTGGGTGCGCTGACGCTTTACCTGGACTTCATCAACATGTTCCAGTTCCTGCTGCAGTTCATGGGCGATCGCCGCTGATCTGCGGAACGCGCGGGCATTTGTTGCCCTGAAGCGCGGGCCTGACGCGCCACAGTGTGGACAAAACGGGATGCCCGGCGGCCGGAAAGGGTCGCCGGGCATTTTCTTTGCCGTCTCGCGGGGTTACAGCGCTGCTTCATCTTGGAGACAGGCAGCGGCAGGCATGGTCGCGCGCTTCGGGCTCTTCGGGGGAGTACAGATGTTCCGTTTTTCGCGCCTTTCGGGGCCAGCTATCGTTACCGGCGGCACGGTTGCCGTTCTGACCGTCGCACTCGCGTCCTGCGCGCCCAAGGTCGTCCCGCCGCCGCCTCCGCCGCCCCCGCCGCCGAAGGTGGTCATCATTCCGCCCAAGCCGATGCCGCCCAACGGCGCCAGCAACAACCTTGCCTTCCCGGCAGCCGATGCCAACGGGCTGCGCGAATCCGTCAACCGCAACATCTCGCCGTCGCAGATGCTGTGGAACCTACGTTCGGCGTACAACGTGGCCGCGCTCAACTGCAACGAACCCAAGCACGCCAACATTCTGGTGCGCTATCGCGTGTTCCTGAAGAACCATGCGCGCACGCTCACGGCCGCGAACAAGAAGGTCGATGAGGAATTTCGCAAGAAATATGGCGCGCGCTTCACCGCTCCGCGCGAACAGTACATGACGGCGGTTTACAACCACTTCGCGCTGCCGCCCACGCTGCCTCATTTCTGCGATGCCGTGCTGGCGGTCAGCGAGGATGGCGAAGCCGTGAAGTCGGTCGATCTGGAAGCCTTCGCGGTGCGCAGCCTGCCGAACATCGAAGTGGTGTTCGACGATTTCTACCGCCGCTACGAACAGTACCGCATCGATCTGGCCGCATGGCAGGCGCAATACGGCCAGCCCGTGGCTCAGCCGGCCTCGGCCGTGGTGCTTCCGGCCACTGCGGGCGGCGGAACGGGCACCTCGCCAAAAAAGTGATTTTTGGTCTTTCATCGGCGGGAGGGCTGCGCTAAGGGGCGCGCTCCCGCCGGTCCATGGCGTGTCATGGGCAGGCGGAAGATACTGGGAACGGGGCCGTAGCTCAGCTGGGAGAGCGCGTCGTTCGCAATGACGAGGTCAGGGGTTCGATCCCCCTCGGCTCCACCAGTATTCTTAACCGGCCTCTTGTCGGGTGCTATCAAGAGGTGAGGGCGGCAGCCGCAGAGCCGCGCCGACCTCAATCGAAACAGCGCCCTACCGCCGGACACCAGGACCCATGCATTTTCTCGATCAGGCCAAGATTTTCATCCGTTCGGGCGCCGGCGGCCCCGGCGCGGTCAGCTTCCGGCGGGAAAAGTACGTCGAATATGGCGGCCCCGATGGCGGTGAAGGCGGCAAGGGCGGCGATATCGTGTTCGAGGCGGTGGCCGGCCTCAATACCCTGATCGATTTCCGTTACACCCAGCATTTCAAGGCGCAGCGCGGCATGGGCGGCGCGGGCAAGAACCGCACCGGCGCGGGCGGCAACGATCTTGTCATCAAGGTGCCGGTGGGCACGCAGGTGCTCGACGACGATCGCGAAACCGTGCTGGCAGACCTGATCGAGGCCGGCCAGCGCATCACCCTGCTGCGCGGCGGCGATGGCGGGCGCGGCAACGCCAGCTACAAGACCAGCACCAACCGCGCGCCGCGCCAGTCCGGGCCGGGCTGGCCGGGGCAGGAAATGTGGGTCTGGCTGCGGCTGAAACTGCTGGCCGATGCGGGTCTTCTGGGCCTGCCCAACGCCGGCAAGTCCACCTTCATCAACCAGATCACCAATACCAAGGCGAAGGTCGGCGCCTATGCCTTCACCACCACGCGGCCGCAGCTCGGCGTGGTGCGGCACAAGGGGCGCGAGTTCGTCATCGCCGACATCCCCGGCCTGATCG
>NZ_DDFB01000073.1:0-11652 GCF_002336885.1 Novosphingobium sp. UBA1939
GCCGCCCGCCGCGATTACCGGCAGGCCCGCGCGCCGTGCCAGCAGGCGGGTCAGCGCCAGCGTGCCCAGTTGCTCGTCCGGCGCGTCGGGATCGAACATGCCGCGATGCCCGCCGGCCTCGAACCCCTGCGCCACCACCGCATCGATGCCCGCCACGCGCGCCGCATCCGCTTCGGCCAGCGAGGTGGCGCTGGCCAGCAGCAGGCATCCGGCCTGTTTCAGCGCGGCGATGCGGTCCGCTCCGGGCAGGCCGAAGTGGAAGCTGACCACGGCGGGGCGTGCCTCCACCAACGCGGCCAGCATGGCGTCGTCCTCGGCGAAGCTGCGGTAAATCTCGCGCAGCGCGGTCGGCGATTCCGCGCCGAATTCACGGAACAGTGGTGCCAGCCCGGCGCACCACGCCGCCTCGTGCGCGCGATCGGCCGCGGCCGGCGCGTGGACGAAGACATTGACGTTGAACGGGCGGTCGGTGCGGGCCTTCAGGTCCGCGATCATCGCCCGCGCGCCGTCCGCGTCGGTCGCGCCGACGGCGATCGAGCCGAGGCCTCCGGCGGCATTGACCGCCGCCGCCATCGCCGGGGTGGAGACGCCCGCCATCGGTGCCTGGATGATGGGATGGGCCAAGCCCAACTGCGCGACGAGTCCGGTCATGGACGGGAGCTTAGGCTATCGCTTGGTGGCGCGCCATATTCTGGTCACGCTGCTGGTCTATGCCAGATCGTCGTCGCTGAAAGGGTGCCCATGCCGGCCATCGATGCGCCGCCCGTGCAGATCGAGCGCACCGCGAGCACGCGGGAGAACGTCTTCGATCTTGCCACCGTGAAGCCGGCGGAGCCAGGTGGTTCGTGCCGCCCCGGCCGCAATGGCGAGATCGTGGTGTGCGCCGCGAACGATCGCGAAAAGTATCGGGTGCGGCCGCTGCCCGACACGTTCAGCGAAGACCAGCCCCCCGTTGCCGAGAAGGAGATCGCGCCGGGCGTGAAAGTGGACGTGCATACCGACGGTCAGCAGATCGGCGGCGTGCCCAGCAACCGCGTGATGGCCGGCGTGCGGATCGCATTCTGAGACGGCCGCAAAATAAGGCCCGGTGCGGGGGAGCACCGGGCCTTCCAGGGTCAGGCGTGCGCTGTTGTCCAGCGTCGGGGGGTCAGAGTTTGCAGCCCATCGCGGAATAGGTTGCTTTGGCCTGTTCCGAAGCGGCCTTGCACGATTGCGCGAGGGCGGCCTTGTCCTGGATGGAAGCCCACGAGGCTTTCGACTGCTGGATCGCCTGCTCCATCGCCGCGCGCTGGCTTTCCGGCACCTTGTCCTTGATGCAGGCCATGACCTTGTTGAGATAGTCATCGCATTCGGCAACGCCGGTCATGCCGTCAGCGGGCTTGCTCGCGGCTGCGCTCTCGCCGGCAGCACTGGAAGCCGTTGCTTCCTCCTTGGCTTCGGAGCAGCCCGCCAGCAGAACGACGCCAGCAAGAACGACAACTATTTTCTTCATGCAACGATCCCCGGTTCCCGTGATTGACCCTGATTCTATGGGGCGGGTCCGGGGGCATCAATCGGGCGATTGGCCGGGAACGGATGTATGCCGATTACATCCGGATCGTCGGTTTGGGGATACCGGAATACCGCCGTTTCGACGCACGACCACGCGGTTTGCGTGACACGTTTTTACATGGCGGCAGGCGCGTGCGTCAGATTTCGAGCTGGCTGCCCAATTCGATCACGCGGTTCGATGGCAGGCGGAAGAACTGCATCGCGCTTTCGGCGTTGCGCACCATCCATGCGAACAGCTTTTCGCGCCAGATCGCCATGCCGGGGCGCGATGACGGGATCAGCGTCTGCCGGGCCAGGAACCAGCTTGTCTCCATCGGTTTGAATGGACCACCAGCGCGATCCTCGACGGCGAGTTCCGCCGGCAGGTCGGCTTCGTCCATGAAGCCGATATGCACGATCATGCGGTAGAATCCGTGGCCCAGGTCTTCCAGTTCGCGGCGCTTTTCCGCGGGGACATGCGGCACGCCCTCGGTCACGACGGTCAGGATCACCACGCGTTCGTGCAGGATGTGGTTGTGTTTGAGATTGTGCAGCAGCGCGGGCGGAATGCCATCGGCGGTGGAGGCAAGGAAGACCGAGGTGCCGGACACGCGCTTCACTTTCGCCACGACCGAGCCAACGAACAGGTCGAACGGCATGGTGTCCTCGGCCAGCCGGTCGCGCACGATGCGCCGTCCGGTGGCCCAGGTGGACAGCAGCGTGAAGGTGATCGCCGCGACCAGCAGCGGGAACCAGCCGCCATCGGGAATCTTGGTGACGTTGGAGGCGAAATAGGCGCCATCGACGATCAGGAACGCGCCGGTGACCAGCGTGGCCATGGCCGGGTGCCATTTCCATACCGCGAACGTCAGCACGCCCAGCATGCAGGCGGTGATGAACATGGTGCCCGTCACCGCGATGCCATAGGCGGAGGCAAGGTTGCTCGATGTGCGGAAGCCCAGCACCAGCAGGATGACCAGCGCCAGCAGCAGCCAGTTGACCAGCGGTACGTAGATCTGCCCGGCCGCGCTCGCACTGGTATGGCGGATGCGGATGCGCGGCAGGAAACCCAGTTGCACCGCCTGTTGCGAGATCGAGAACGCGCCCGAAATCACGGCCTGGCTGGCGATGATCGTGGCCAGCGTGGCCAGGATCACCAGCGGCAGCCGCGCCCAGTCCGGCGCCATAAGGAAGAACGGGTTTTCCACCATGGCCGGGTTCTTGAGCAGCAGTGCCGACTGGCCGAGGTAGTTTATGAGCAGGCAGGGGAAGGCCACCCACAGCCACGCCACCATGATCGCCTTGCGGCCGAAGTGGCCCATGTCGGCATAGAGCGCTTCGGCCCCCGTCACGGCCAGCACCACCGAGCCGAGCGCGAGGAACGCGAGCGCCGGATCGATCAGGAAGAAGCGCAGCGCATGGATCGGGTTGACCGCGCCCAGCACTTCGGGCGCCTGCGCGATGTTGGCCACGCCCAGCACCGCCAGCACGGCGAAATAGACCAGCATCACCGGGCCGAACAGGCGGGCGACCACCGCCGTCCCGCGCGACTGGATGGCGAACAGCACGATCAGGATCGCGATCGAGATCGGCAGCACCAGTTCGGCGAAGGCTTCGTGGACCACGGTCAGCCCTTCGACGGCGGACAGCACCGAAACCGCCGGCGTGATGATCGCATCGCCGTAGAACAGTGCCGTGGCGATCAGGCCCAGCACCGTCATCCCCACGCTCCAGCGCCCGGCTTCCATGCGGCGGCCGATCAGCGCCAGCAGCGCCAGGCTGCCGCCTTCGCCCTTGTTGTCGGCCTTCAGGATCACGAACACGTACTTGATCGTGACGATCAGCATCATCGTCCAGAAGATCAGCGACAGCACGCCGAAGATGTGCGCCCGGTCCACGGCCAGCGGATGGTGCCCGATGAAGCTTTCCTTCAGCGCATAGAGCGGCGAGGTGCCGATGTCGCCGAACACCACGCCGATGGCGCCCANNGCCAGCCCCTCGTTGGGATGCGCGCCGTGTTGCGAAGAATTTCCGGATTCGTCCATGGGTCGGCCCGTTAGTCGCGTCGATGCAGGCATACCACGGACTTTACGGGTTCTTTATGGCGATCCGCGCGGCGCTATGCGGTCGGCACATCGACGCAGGCGATCAGCCCCGGCCCGCCGTTGCGGAACGAAAGTCGACCGCCGAAGCGCTGAAGCAGGCGGTGCGCGGTGGGAATGCCCAGACCGAAGCCGGCGGTGTTGCGCGCACGGGAACTGTCGAGACGGAAAAAGGGATCGAGCACGGCATCGAAGCAGTCTTCCGGAATACCGGGGCCGTCGTCGGCGATCTCGATCCGCCAGCGACTGTCCTGCCCGCTGATCGTGACCCGCGCGCGCTCGCCATATTGCAGCGCGTTTTCCACCAGCGGGGTCAGCGCCAGCAGCAGCGGTTCGCGATAGGTGCGGGCGAGCGCCACGGGCGGCGCTTCCAGGTGGGTTTCGCCCGGCAGCGACGCCAGCAGATCGCGCACCATGGCGACAAGATCGACCTCCGCCGCGTCCGCCGTCATGTGCTGCGCGCGCAGGAACGACTGGAGCGACATCAGCATCGCCTCCATCTCCTCCGTGCTGGAGCTGACGATGCGCGAGATGTCGCTGTCGTCCACGAAATCGGACGCGATCTTCAGCCGGCTGAGCGGGGTGCGCAGATCGTGGCTGATCGCCTCGAACGACTTGGCCTGATCGGTTTCCAGCCCCGATATGCGGGCCTGCATGTCGTTGAGCGAGCGGGCCAGATCGCGCAGTTCCGCCGGTCCGCTTTCTCGCAGCGCAGCGGGCTGGCCATGGGCCATGGCGTCCGCCGCGCGCGCCAGTTGCGCCAGCGGCCGCATCAACGCGCGCAAGGCATAGAGCCCGGCCCCCACGCAGAGCACGGTGGCGAGCAGGGTCATGATCGTGGCCCGCAGCGCCACCGCCCAGCCCGAAGCGACATCGGGCGATCGGAAATTGAGCCAGGCGCCGTCGCCCAGCCGCATCGATCCCACCAGATCGCGCTGCCCGCGCGGCCCCTTCACCACATCGAGTAGCAGGGTGCGTCCGGCCAGCGCCGGCTCCCACGCCAGCACCAGCCGGCGGATGTCCACCGCCGCGCGCGCTTCGCCCTGGCGCCGGACGGCGGGTGAGGAGGCGACGCCCGCCTGCAGGTGGCTGGTCGACATGATCGTGGCCGGCGCATCGCGATCGATCGCGTGCAGCCGTTCGCTGACCACCAGCAGCTCCGCCACGCGGCGGGCGTGGTCCTCGCGGATCGTTTCGCGGTCGATCGTTTCGTAGAAGGCGAGGCTGGCCACGGCCTGGACTGCGGCGATGCCCAGTAGCAGGACCATGGCATAGCCGACCAGCCGGTGCGACCGCAGCCGGATCATTGCCTTGCCGAAGAGCGTGCTCGCTATGATCGCCTCTCCCGCCCGGTCATGCGCGCCGGGCATGGCCAACCGCTGTCATCATGCGCCGGCCAAGTCAATTGCGGCGTGGGGCCGTTCGCGCACTCGACAAGCGCTCCGAAGCCGCGCATCCAGCGCGGGTGAGCGACCTGTCCATCCCCGAAAGCCACGACCCCCACCGGCGCGAGGGGCGCTGGGGCAGCGGTACCGGCTATCTCGTGTCCTTCGCGCTGGTGGCGCTGGTTACGTTGATCGGCGGCGTGCTGTTCGCGCGGGGGAACAGCACGGACATCGGGCTGCTCTATCTGATTCCGGTGATGTACGCGGGCACGCGGCACGGGCTGGCGACGGGCGTGGTCGTGGGCCTCGCCTCCTCGCTGGCGTACAACTTCTTCTTCATCCCGCCCACGCACACGCTGTCGGTCGATAATCCCGAGCATTTCATCACGCTGCTGATCCTGCTGGGAGTGGCGGTGGTCGGCAGCCAGCTTGCCGCGCAAGTGCGGGAGCAGGCGATGCTGGCGGAAGCGCGGGCCGATCGCAACGCCGCGCTGGCCGGCTTCGCGCGCCGGCTCACCGGGCTCAGCCGGCGCGACGATGTGTGGAGCGTGGTGGCGGAGGAGGTGGCGCGCCTGTTTGATGTGCGGACGATCGTGCTGGTGCGCGCTCCGGTCGAGGCGGGCGACCATGGCCTGGTTCTGTGCGCCTCATCGCCGCCGCAGCACCGCATCGAACTGATCGAGATGGCGGCGGCGCAGTGGTGCTTTGACAACGCCGTGCCCGCCGGTCCCGGCTCCGAAACCCTGACCGCGTCCGAATGGCTGTTCCATCCCGTGATCGGCCCGGCCGGGGCGGTGGCCGTGATGGGCGTGGGCCGCGCCGACGCGGGGGAGCCGCTGCACCCCGGCCAGGCGCTGTTGCTGCGCAGCCTGCTCGACCAGTGCGGGTTGGCGCTGTCGCGCATCGTGGCGGAGGAGGAGGCGCGCGCGCTGGGCGAGGTGCAGGAGCGCGATCGGTTGCGCGCGGCGCTGCTCTCGTCGGTCAGCCACGATCTGCGTACCCCGCTGACCACCGTGCTGGCCACCCTGCGCGCGATGCGCGCGGCGGTGCCCGAACAGGAAGCGCAGCTTGCCGCCGCGCGGACCGAGGCGGAGCGGTTGAATCGCTTTGTTGCCAATCTGCTCGACATGGTGCGGATCGAGACCGGCGCGCTGGACCGGATGGTGCAGCTGGTCGATCTGGCCGAGGCCGCCGGCAGCGCGATCGAGGACTTGCGGCCGGTGCTGGGCGCGCGCCGGATCGCGGTGGCCATGCCCGATGACCTACCGCTGGCGCTGCTCGATCCGCAGCTTTTCCATCACTGCCTCATCAATCTGATCGATAACGCGGCCAAGCATGGCGGGCCGGGCGGCACGATCACCGTGGCGGCGGAGACGGCGGCGGATGGCGGCCTTGTCCTTTCCGTGCAGGATAGCGGCCCCGGCCTGCCGCCGGGCGAGGAGCAGCGCGTGTTCGCCATGTTCACGCGGCTGGAAGGGTCTGATCGCACCGGCGGATCGGGGCTGGGGCTGGCGATCGTGAAAGGCTTTGCCGAAGCGATGGGGCTGACGGTGCGCGCGGGCAACCGTGCCGACGGGCAGGGCGCGCGCTTCGCCGTGCATATGCCCCCGCATCTCGTGCGCGCGCCCGGGGCGCCGGAGGAGGAGATGGCATGACCGATCCCGTCCCGCTGCTGGTCGTGGAGGACGATGCCCCGATCCGCGCGCTGCTCGTCTCGGCTCTGGCCGCGGCCGGTTACCAGCCGTTCGAGGCCGCAACCGCGCGCGAGGCGCTGGCCGCGCTGGCCGAGGTCGGGCCGCAGGCGGTTCTGCTCGATCTGGGCCTGCCGGATCGCGACGGGCTGGAACTGGTGCCGCTGTTGCGCGGTGCGGGGGCGGCGGTGGTGATACTCTCCGCGCGCGATGCCACGGCGGAGAAGGTGGCGGCGCTCGATCTGGGCGCGGACGATTACGTGACCAAGCCGTTCGATCTCGACGAGGTGCTGGCCCGCCTGCGTACCGCGCTGCGTCATCGCGCCGCGCCCGGCGCGGTCACCGGCAACGTGCGCGCGGGCGGGGTGGAGATCGACCTGCTGGCGCGGATCGTGCGCCGGGACGGCCACGAAGTGCACCTTGCCCCGCGCGAATATGCGATGCTCGCCGAACTGGCAGCCCATGCCGGCAAGGTGGTGACGCACGCGCATCTGCTGCGCACGGTCTGGGGGCCGGGGCATGAGGAAGATGTGGAATACCTGCGCGTGGCCGCGCGGGGCATCCGTCGCAAGCTGGAGGACGGCGCATCGGGCGCGCCTTCGCTCATCCGCAATGAACCGGGCGTGGGCTACCGGCTGGTCGTCTGACCGGCGTTCGCGCGTTAGTCCTCGGGCGCGCGTCAGTCCTCGGGCAGCGGTTCTTCCGGCAAGGTCCGGGGCTGCGGGGGGATCGCGCCGATGATTTCGGCGATCTCGATCACGGCGGACACGGCAATCGCTTCCTCGCGGCTCAGGCCGTCGAAATCGGGCAGGAACGCGCGGCAAGCGGTGAGCAGCGCGCCCTGCGCGTCTTCCAGTTCCAGCCGGTATTCCGCCAGCGTCGTGCAGCCGTCGATATCGGACCAGCGTAGCCCGCTGGGCGCCGGGCGTTCGTGATAGGCCCACAGCGCATCGATGGCGCGGTCCATCGCGCCGCGCACCTGATCGGCCACCGCATCGCCCGAGGCGCGGGCTTTCAGCTTCTGTCGGTAGCGCCGCTGGCGCTCGGCGTTGGTCATGGCCATGCGCGCAGAGTAACCACGCGCGGCGCGTTTGCGCAAGGATGTTACGTAACTTTGTTCGCGCTTCGGTTTCGCCGGGCCGGTTTCATGGGATTGATATGAGTCAAAGCAATTCGGCCTTGTCGCCTTAGGGTCCGAATCTGTCGGGAAGGTAGCAACACCCAGATCCGGGAGAGCAGGACAATGACCATGGCGAGTGCGGAAGTGCGGCGGCGGCCGCCCATCCCCGGCACCACCCTTTTCGATGGCGGCATGGCGCGGCGCGGCTTCGCGCTGAACGCAATGTGCTATTCGTTCAACGACGCCGCCAACCGCGAGGCGTTCCGCGCCGACGAGGACGGCTATTGCCGCAAGTTCGCGCTGACGCCCGAACAGCGCAAGGCGGTGGCGGACCGCGATGTGCTGGCGATGATCGAAGCCGGCGGCAACGTCTATTATCTGGCCAAGCTGGCCGGCATCTTCGGCCTCAACGTGCAGGATCTCGGCTCGCTCCAGACCGGCATGAGCCTGGACGATTTCAAGGCGCACCTTGTGTCGCAACGCGCCAAGATCGCGTCCGACATGGTCGTTTCCACCGGTAGGGAGAACGCGTGATGGCGGACATCGTCGGCGGCTATTTCACCAGCCACGTGCCGGGCATCGGCGGCGCGATCGTGCGCGGAGACCAGCAGCAGCCCTACTGGAAACCGTTTTTCGATGGCTACCCCCCGATCCGCGCCTGGCTTGCCGAAGCCCAGCCGGACGTGGCCGTGGTGTTCTACAACGATCACGGGCTGAACTTCTTCCTCGACAAGATGCCCACGTTCGCGGTCGGCGCGGCGGCGTCCTACGACAACGCCGACGAAGGCTGGGGCCTGCCGGTGTACAAGAGCTTCACCGGTCACCCCGAGCTGAGCTGGCACATCATCGAGGAACTCGTTGCGTCCGAGTTCGACATCACCACTTGCCAGAAGATGCTGGTCGACCATGCGTTGTCGATCCCCTTCGAGCTGGTCTATCCCGATGCGCCGGCCTGGCCGATCCGGCTGGTGCCGATCGCCATCAATACCGTGCAGTATCCGCTGCCGTCACCGAAACGCTGCCTGGCGCTGGGCCGCGCGGTGGCCAAGGCGCTGCGTTCGTGGACGGGTGCGGAGCGGGTGCTGGTGGTGGGCACGGGCGGCCTTTCGCACCAGCTCGACGGCCCGCGCGCCGGGTTCATGAACCCCGACTACGATCGCTTCTGCCTCGACCATCTCGCGGCCGATCCCGATGCGCTGACGCGCCATTCGGCCGAGGACGTGGCCGAACTGGCCGGGACGCAGGGGGTGGAGATTCTCAACTGGATCGCCGCGCGGGGTGCCCTGGGCGATGGCCCGCTGAGCGAGGTCACCCGGAACTACCACATCCCCATCAGCAATACCGCCGCCGCCAGCCTGGTGCTGGAGCCGGCCTGAGCCGCACGCCGGCTCGTCAGGGCCGCCGTCCGTTCGTCCGGGCATCGTCGTCACCTGTGCCACGCCGATGGCGATGTTCCGCCGCTGCTCCCTTCTCCTCGCGGGCGGGGGGCAGCGGTCCAGAGGTTGTCGCGCAGCGGGTGACGCGCCTCGGCGTCGGCGGCTGTGATGCCGCGCACACCCGGCCCGGCGAATCGGTGCGAAAAGAGCCTTCTGGCCTAGCGGTCCGATGGCACCTTGGTGCGATCGTTGCGCGTCTGGGTCATCGCGGAAGCAAAGCTCTCCGCGAAATGCCGCGTGAAATTGTCCTGGGCTTTCAACGAGATGGCCCGGGTGTGGTGGTTTGCCTGCTCTCCCCCACCAAACAGGTGGGTGGCTGGCGCCCTGCAATGGTGGTCTGTGTCCGTCACGGTCTTGCAGATCCCCGCCGATCCGCTTCAGTGCTGCGGCCGGCCTTGCTCGTTTCATGGTTTCTTATCCGTTACCGGCCGTAACATCCAAAATGAATTTCGAATTGTACCGACACGACACGGTTAGCACTTTCGTAAAGCGCTATGGCATGGGCCTGGTCCCCTGTCCGTGACAGCGGACACGCTCTGCTCATCAACCGTTTCCTTGGCCCCTTGCCCTTCCGCGATGCCCTTCCCAGATAGCGCGCTTCTCCCCAAGAGCCGTCTTGCGCTCTGTGAACAAATCTGGAACACGGGTGCCCATGTCGCTCAGCAAGATTTCCGTCCGTGGCGCCCGTGAACACAACCTCAAGGGTATCGATGTCGATCTCCCGCGGGACAGCCTGATCGTGATCACCGGGCTTTCCGGTTCGGGCAAATCCTCGCTCGCGTTCGATACGATCTATGCCGAAGGGCAGCGCCGCTACGTTGAATCGCTGTCGGCCTATGCCCGCCAGTTTCTCGAGATGATGCAGAAGCCGGATGTCGAGCACATCGACGGCCTCAGCCCCGCGATCTCGATCGAGCAGAAGACCACCAGCCGCAACCCGCGCTCGACCGTGGCGACGGTCACCGAGATCTACGACTACATGCGCCTGCTGTGGGCGCGCGTGGGCGTGCCCTATTCGCCGGCCACTGGCCTGCCGATCAGCGCGCAGACGGTCAGCCAGATGGTCGATCGCGTGATGGCCCTGCCCGAAGGCACGCGCGCCTATCTGCTGGCGCCGGTGGTGCGCGGCCGCAAGGGGGAGTACCGCAAGGAACTGCTGGAATGGCAGAAGGCGGGCTACACCCGTGTCCGCATCGACGGCGAGCTCTACGCGATCGAGGAAGCCCCCGCGCTCGACAAGAAGTACAAGCACGACATCGAGGTGGTGGTTGACCGCATCGCCGTGCGGGATGGCATCCAGACCCGGCTGGCCGACAGCTTCGAACAGGCGCTCAAGCTGGCCGAGGGGCTGGCCTATATCGACCTGGCGGATACGACGGTGGCGGAGGCGCTGGCTGCTTCTCCCCTCCCGCTTGCGGGAGGGGATGGGGGTGGGCCGGACCCGGATGCCGCGCCTGCGCAGCCCACCCCTAACCCCTCCCGCAAGCGGGAGGGGAATCTCAAGGGCGCGGGCCTGCCGCCCAACCGCATCGTGTTCAGCGAAAAGTTCGCCTGCCCGGTCAGCGGCTTCACCATCGAATCGATCGAGCCGCGCCTGTTCAGCTTCAACGCGCCGCAGGGCGCGTGCCCGGCCTGCGATGGCCTGGGCGAGAAGCTGCTGTTCGATCCGCAACTGGTCGTGCCCAACGAGGCGCTCAGTCTCAAGCAGGGCGCGGTCGTGCCCTGGGCCAAGTCCAACCCGCCGTCGCCCTATTACATGCAGGTGCTGTCCAGCCTGGCCGCGCATTTCGGGTTCAGCCTGGAAACGCCGTGGGAGAAGCTGCCGGGCGAGGTGCGGCTGGTGATCCTCTATGGCACCGGCGGCAAGGCCGTGCCGCTGACCTTCGTCGATGGCAAGAAGAGCTACACCGTCACCAAGGCGTTCGAAGGGGTGATCGGCAATCTCAACCGCCGCATGCTCCAGACCGAAAGCGCGTGGATGCGCGAGGAACTGGGCAAGTTCCAGACCGCGCAGCCGTGCGAGACCTGCGGCGGGGCGCGCCTCAAGCCCGAGGCGCTGGCGGTGAAGATCGCGAGCGAGGACATCTCGATGTCCACTCGCCGTTCGGTGGCCGACGCGCTGGCGTGGTTCTCCACGCTGGAGGAGAAACTGACCGACCAGCAGCGCCAGATCGCCAAGGCGATCCTCAAGGAAATCAACGAGCGGCTGGGCTTCCTCAACAACGTCGGCCTCGATTACCTCAATCTCGATCGCACGTCGGGCACGCTGTCGGGCGGGGAAAGCCAGCGCATCCGCTTGGCCAGCCAGATCGGTTCGGGCCTTTCGGGCGTGCTCTATGTGCTCGACGAACCCTCGATCGGGCTGCACCAGCGCGACAACGACCGCCT